>CANCQX010000060.1 GCA_947380375.1 Flavobacteriales bacterium | reverse complement strand
TTAGATTTAGAAAAAAAAATAACATATCCAATTTCACTTGGAACAATAGAGTTTAACAATAATGTAAGGCAAATAAGAGCTTAACTATTTTAAAAAATCATTTTTAAAATAGAGTTATAATAATTTGAATTTTATTAATTTATGATATTAATTTAAAAAAAACCGTATATTAGTCACTTATTTACAATAAAAGCTTATGCTTTAAATAAATGAAAGACTATGAAATTTGGAAAATTATTATTTTTTACATTAGCATTATCGGTTTTATTTTCTTGTGTTAAACACGAGGTAATACCTGCACCGATTCCAAAAGTTACCTTAATTTCGAAATTTACAGGGACAATAAATGGTGTTTCCGTAGAATATAATGAAGGTGTAGATAATTACACATGTATACCTACCCAAGATAAGAATCTTTTAACATCGCCTTCTCTTTCATCTGCAATTTATTATTCAGAAATTTTATCTTCAACATATAAAAATGCGATTAGAATTGGTCTAGGGAAGGTTAATTGGGACGCAGGAACATCTTCAGATCCTAGCTTATCAGTTTTTAATAGTTTTTTCACAACATCATCTAATATATTACCTCATTACAAAGACAATTGTATGCCGGGATTTAATGTGAAATATACAGATGAAGTTGGTACTATTTACACTTCAAGAGATACAAGTTCACAATTTCAAAATATAAAATTTAGTAATATGATACAAGAATCTGACCCAAATGGTGATTATTCTAAATTCTTATGTACTTTCAACTGCTATGTTTATTATGCATCAGGTCCTGCACCAGCTGTTGGATTGGATTCTATACAAATTCAGAATGGCCAATTTAAAGGTTGGTTTAAAAAATAAATCATGAGTTTAGGTTTAAAAATTGCTGTAATTGGGGATTATAACTTCACCTACAACTCACATCAAGCTACTAATTTAGCACTTGATCATTCAGCGCGGTTTTTAGATTTAGAGATTAGCTATTATTGGATAAAAATAAATGAAGCTGCTCAGATTAAAACCCAATTGTTTGAACAATATGATGGGATTTGGATAGCGCCTGGACCTTATAAAAATTCTTTTTTTTTAAATGGGATAATTGATACTGTATTAAAATTAAAAATCCCTATATTATTAACAGGAGAAAGCTTTAAGAGTTTAATTGAAGTTCTTGTTAACAAAAATCAATTGAACCCAAATGGTGAAAAATTAATTTCTGATAATTTAGTTGACGGTCAACAATTTGAAAGATTAACAATCATACCTCACTCTAAGGAATTTTTACAGATTTATGAAAATCACAATACTGTAGAACTAACTTCTTCTAGATATAGTTTATACCCTCAACTAATTACACAACTTGAAAATAAACTGATTGATGTTGAGGCTTATAATCAATTCGAAGAACCTGAGGTTATTAGTTTAAAAAACCACGTATTTTTTCTTGCTTGTGCTTGTTGTCCACAAATTTCATCTACAAGAGAAATTGCACATCCTTTAATTTACACATTTATAAAAGCTTGCTCGGTATTTTCAAAGAAGGAAGATTAACTTCTAAACAGTTATTTGACTCTCATAAAATTCATCTATTTTAAGAATTTTCCCTTCGGCTGCGTTAACTGCTAATACATCACATCTCTCATTTTCCGGATGACCGGCATGACCTTTTACCCAATGAAATACTAAATCAAATTTTGGATGAATAGCTAAATACCTTAACCATAAATCTTTATTCTTTTTCCCTTTGAAACTAGTTTTAACCCAATTAAAAACCCATCTTTTAGAGATACTGTCAATTACATATTTAGAATCTGAAAATATATGAACAGGATATTGATTTGTTTTAAGAGATTCTAAACCAACTATAACAGCCAAAAGCTCCATCCGATTATTTGTTGTCATTCGAAAGCCTTCTGAAATTTCTTTTACAACATCATTAAATCGTAAAAGTACACCATATCCACCTCTTCCAGGATTACCTTTTGCCGCTCCATCGGTGTAAATTTCAATTTTCATTCTATAAAGATAAGAAATAGAATTTAAGACTACAAGATCAGAGACACAAGACCTATTTATAAGTCTTCAAATCTTTCATCTTACGATCTTGAATCTAAATTAAAATAAAACACTTGATAACCATCTTTCCATCACTTCTGATTGTTTTCCTTTACGTTTGGCTATATCTTCAACCTGATCATTATTAATCTTACCTAATCCAAAATATTTCGCTTGAGGATGCGCAAAGTACCATCCACTTACAGAAGAGGCTGGTAACATTGCTAAACTTTCAGTTAACGATACTCCTGTAATTTCTGTTGCGTTTAACAATTCAAATAAACCAATTTTTTCAGTATGATCTGGACAAGCAGGATAACCTGGTGCAGGACGAATACCTTGGTAAGTTTCTTTAATCAAGTCTGAATTCTCTAAACTTTCTGATTTTGCATAACCCCAGAATTCTTTTCTAACTCTTTCATGCATTCTTTCTGCAAAAGCTTCTGCTAATCGATCTGCTAAGGCTTTTAAAAGTATAGAACTATAATCATCGTGGTCATTTTCAAAACGAGCAATGTGTTCATCCATACCAACTCCTGTTGTAACGACAAATCCTCCGATATAATCTTTAATTCCTGATTCTTTAGGAGCAATAAAATCTGATAATGCAATATTTGGTTGACCTGCTACTTTTTGTGTTTGTTGTCGTAAACTATGTTGTATATGAATGACTTTATATCTATTCTCATCACTGTATATTTCAATATCATCTCCAATAGAATTAGCTGGAAATAGACCTATAACCGCATTTGCTGATAACCAATTTTTATCTACGATTTGTTTCAACATTAATTGAGCATCCTTATAAAGTGAGGTTGCTTCAACTCCTACTACTTCATCTGTTAAAATATTCGGAAATTTACCATGAAGTTCCCAAGTTTGAAAGAAAGGTGTCCAATCAATATAATCTACTAATTCACCTAACGAATAGGAAATAAATTTTTGAGTCCCAATTAATGAAGGTGTTGTTATATCACTTTGGCTCCATTCAATTTGAAATTTATTTTCCCTTGCTTTCTCTATTGAAAGAAGTTTTTTAGCATTTTTATGTTTTTCGTAATGTTCACGTAACTTTTCATATTCAGCTTTAACATTCAAAATAAAATCCTCTTTTCTTACTCCTAATAAACTTTCAACAACAGTAACCGCTCGAGAAGCGTCTAAAACATGAATAGCTTGATCTTTAGTGAAATTCTGATCAATTTTTACAGCAGTATGAACTTTTGATGTTGTAGCACCTCCAATCATTAATGGAATTTTCAAATTAGCCCTTTCCATTTCTTTAGCAACAGTTACCATTTCATCTAAAGAAGGAGTAATTAAACCACTCAAACCTATTATATCAACATTTTCTTCAATGGCTTTTTGAATAATCTTATCTGCAGGTACCATAACCCCCATATCAATTACTTCGTAATTATTACATGCTAATACAACACCAACGATATTTTTACCGATATCGTGAACATCTCCTTTTACAGTAGCCATTAAAATTTTACCTGAAAAAGATTGCACACCATCTTTTTCGGCCTCAATAAAAGGTAATAAATAAGCTACAGCTTTCTTCATTACTCTTGCAGATTTTACTACTTGAGGAAGGAACATTTTCCCACTCCCAAATAAATCTCCAACGATATTCATTCCATCCATTAAAGGGCCTTCTATTACTTCAATAGGTCGAGCAAATTGGTGACGACATTCCTCAACATCTTCATCAATAAATTCAACCAAACCTTTTACTAAAGCATAAGATAAACGTTCATTAACAGGAACATTTCTCCAAGATAAATCAATTTCACGTTTTTTACCTTCACCTGTCACAGTGTCGGCATATTCTAACAATCTTTCTGTTGCATCGGAACGTTTATTGAACAGAACATCTTCTACATATTCCAATAACTCTTTGTCAACATTATCATAAACCTCCAACATAGAAGGGTTTACAATACCCATATCCATTCCATTTTGAATCGCATGGTATAAAAAAGCAGAATGCATCGCTTCTCGAACCTTATCATTTCCTCTGAAAGAAAAAGATACATTAGAAACCCCTCCACTTATATGAGCTCCCGGAAGATTTTCACGTATCCATTTTGTAGCTCTAAAAAAATCTAAAGCATTGTTATTATGCTCTTCCATTCCCGTTGCTACTGGAAATATATTTGGATCAAAAATTATATCGTCTTTAGCAAACTTGACAACATTCACTAAAATATCATAAGCCCGTTTACAAATTTCAATTCTCCTATCATAATTATCAGCTTGACCATTTTCATCGAAAGCCATTACAATAACGGCTGCTCCATATCTTTTTATGATTTTAGCTTGGTGAATAAAATTTTCTTCACCTTCTTTCAGAGAAATTGAATTAACAACACCTTTTCCTTGGATACATTTTAACCCGGCTTCAATAATTTCCCATTTAGAACTATCAATCATTACGGGAACACGAGAAATATCAGGTTCAGCCGCAATTAAATTCAAAAAACGGACCATTGCTTCTTTCCCATCAATCATACCCTCATCCATATTGATATCGATGATTTGTGCTCCTCCTTCAACCTGATCTCTTGCCACAGCAATTGCTGCTTCAAAATCACCTTCTTTAATCATTCGAAGAAAAGCTCTAGATCCTGTAACATTTGTTCTCTCACCAACATTTATAAAATTACTTTCTGGAGTAACAATTAGCGGTTCAAGTCCTGATAATTTTAATGTTCCTTTGTATTTAGACATTTTTGCTTTGTGTTGTTTTGTTCTTGTATTCTTTTAAAAAATTATTGTTGGACAACACATGTGTTGTCTCTACGACAATTGAATAAATTCTATTTTGTTAATTGTTCTCTTGGTTGGTATGTCGCTGCTAGATCTGCAATCGCTTTAATATGATCTGGTGTCGTACCACAACATCCACCAATAATATTAACCAATCCTTCGTCTAAAAATTCTTTAATTTGAACCGCCATTAATTCTGGTGTTTCATCGTACTTCCCAAAAGCATTCGGTAAACCAGCATTTGGATGTGCACTTACATTAAAAGTACAAGTTTGATTTAAAATCTGAAGATATGGACGCATCATAGAAGCTCCTAAAGCACAATTTAAACCAACACTTAATAAAGGCATATGTGAAATAGAAATCAAAAAAGCTTCAGTTGTTTGTCCGGTTAATGTTCTACCACTTTGATCTGTAATTGTTCCTGAAACCATAATTGGAAGCTCTACTCCTCTTTTTTCAAACACTTGATCAATTGCAAAAAGTGCTGCTTTCGCATTTAGAGTATCAAAAACCGTTTCCACTAAAAGAATATCAACACCACCATCAATCAAAGCATTTACTTGTTCAGTATATGCATCGACTAATTGATCAAAACTAATCCCTCTAAATCCTGGGTCATTTACATCAGGTGAAATAGAGGCAGTTCTATTTGTTGGACCTATTGAACCAGCAACAAATCTCGGTTTTGAAGGATTTTTCTCAGTAAATTCTTGTGCTACTTTTTTAGCAATTTGAGCACTATAAAAATTGATATCGTAAACATATTTTTCAAGAGAATAGTCAGCCTGAGCAATCCAGGTTCCTGAAAAAGTATTTGTTTCGGCAATGTCAGCACCTGCTTCAAAATATTGACGATGAATGTCTTCAATAATTTCAGGACGCGTTAAAGATAATAAATCGTTATTTCCTTTTAATGGATGTGTATGATTTTCAAACCAACCTTTTCGAAAGTCTTCCTCTTCTAATTTATGACGTTGAATCATTGTTCCCATTGCTCCGTCGAGAATCAAAATTCTTTTTTTTAGTATGTCTTGAATTTTTTCCATTATATAATAATTTTATGTTCAGTAAAAATTATGAACACGAAACAAAAAAATAAACGAAAAAATGAAGGGTAGTCATTGAAAACTAATCAACTTATCTTTTCAGTAATATTACTGATTGGATTTGGCACCTATTCCGTATCGGAGGTTGCCAAGGTATCGTTGGGCCTAATCCCTCCACCTTTCTTCATAAGTTTATTTAAATGAACGAAGTGCAAATGTACTACGAATTATACTATTTACAAAATAATTTCGAGAGGTAAAATCAAAAAAATTGTGTCAAAATGTCAGCATAAGATTGAAGGCATAGCTTTTGGGAAGAATAGAATATGAAAAAAAATAAAACACATCCTTTTGGTTCATCATTGGAAACTATTATTTATCCAAGTTTGCTTCTAATTGTTATGTGGATTATTTTTTGGGCTGAACATTTGATAAATTTTGATTTTCATAAATTGGGAGTGTTACCTCGATCTATAGAAGGACTTAAGGGAATTTTATTTATGCCGTTAATTCATTCAAAAGTTGAATCTGCTCATATTATTAATAACTCATTACCTACATTTTTACTACTAAGTGCCTTAATCTATTTTTACAGAGAGATAGCATTGAAAGTATTTGTAATTAGCTGGTTAGCTACAGGTTTACTTGTTTGGATATACGCTCAAAACAAAGGAGCTTATCATATTGGGATGAGTGGAGTGATTTATGCATTGGCTGCATTTTTATTTACGAGCGGTGTTATACGTAAATTTCTACCGCTACAAGCTATTTCTTTATTTGTCGCTTTCTTTTACGGGGGTATGATTTGGGGTGTATTTCCAATGGAAGAAAAAATATCTTGGGAAGGACATCTTATGGGTTTAATAATTGGTGTGGTTTTAGCTAATTATTATAAAAAACAAGGGCCTATAAGACCAAAATTCCAATATGAAATAGAAAAAGAATTAGGAATTGAACCACCTGATTTAGAAGGAATATGGAATGAAAATATTCGAATACAACAAGAAATAGAAGAAGAAAGGAAACGATTAGAAAATGAACCTAAAATTGTTTATCACTATATTCCAAAATCCATAACTATTAAACAAGAGGATGAAAACGATTAGTAACTTTCCCCAATCCTTTTGATGCTTCTTGCCAAGTATCAATTTCAAAATCGATAGTTACAAAATCACATGTTTTTAAATCAATATAATCATCTGTTAGATAAGAAGCAAAATCTGATAAGCCATTATTATGACCAATTATAAAAACATCTTTTGAATTTATTTGGCTACACAAAATTAAAAGCAATTCTTCTTTTTCGCACAGATATAAGTTTTCTAAATAAATTACGTCAGATTTGAAAGTATGTACTTTTTGAATCTGAGAGATTGTCTCCCTAGTTCTAACTGATGAAGAACACAGTATAATTGATGGGTCAAAACCCACTTCATTAAAATATTTCCCCATTTCTAAAGATTGATTTTCACCTTTTGCTAAAAGTTTTCTATCAATATCTTTTCCAGTTGACGATCTCTGATCCGTTTTAGCATGACGTAATAAGTGAAGTTTCATTTTCAATATTTTTAAATTTGATTTAACCGTTTGAAGTTAAATAGAAAATCCATTAAGTCAAAATAGAATGCTTACTTTTACACAAAGGCAAATCAGTCTATCGCTTTTTATTTATAAAAAGAGGAAAGTCTGGGCAGTATAGAGCACCGTACTTCCTAACGGGAAGGGCTGTTGAAAAGCAGTACAGAAAGTGCCACAGAAAGGAAAACTACCCTGAACTTGTTGATGGGAAAAGGTGAAAAGGTAGGGTAAGAGCCTACCGCTCAGATGGTAACATGTGAGGCAAGGTAAACCTTACGGACTGAAAGACCATGTAAACCAAGGCTTGAGGGTTGCTCGCCTGATCTTGGAGGGTAGGTCGATGGACTCTAAAAGTGATTTTAGAGCTAGATAAATGATAGACATTCGCATTTTGCGATTACAGGACCCGGCTTATGATTTGCTTTTTATTTTTAATTATCAAAAAAATGCCTCAAAAAATAACTTTTTGAGGCATTTTTAGTTTATATAAATGTAAATTATCTCAACATTATTCCTAAAATTAATTCATGGCCCCCTGAACTGTAATTGGTAAATTGATTAATTGAAAAATCATACGAATATCCAATTTTGAATCTATCACTAATATTCATTCCGAACATACCAATTATAGCATCTTTGTGACGGTAAGAAATTGCTGTCCACAACCATTCTTTATATTCTAATTGTGCTGTCGATTCTATACTTGGTTTTGTTGGATTCATGTATTTCACTAAAAAAGCTGGTGAAATTGTTAAATCAGTACTAATAGGTAACTTTATTCCTCCTGTAATATTAAAATGTATTTTAGGGTCAAAATTTGCTGTTCCAGCACCAAAAGTAACCATGTTTTTACTTAGTTGATCTGCTGCTAAACCCAAAAACATTTTTTTAGAATAAAAATAGAATCCAACTCCCAAATCCATAGTATTTATATTACCGTGATTATTAATAAATCCACTATATGTATTATCAACAATAGTTGAAGAGTTTGCTACTACTGCTCTATCTTGTAAAAAGGCATTATTTGAAAGCCCCAACTTTGTACCAAATGATATATTATAATCCTTTGAGACAGGAACATGAACTGCATATGAGCCTGAAAATTGAATTTTTCTAAATGCACCATATTGATCTACTACTAGTTGTGATCCAACCGCATGCTTTAACTTACCCGTTTTTATTTCAGGATTCTTTACTATGCCTGAACTGATTCTTAATCCAGGATTATACATAGATTTATTCTTTATACTTTTTAAAGGTGATGTAAAAGATAAATAGCTTGACATTGGGGCATCTTTAAAACCTACCCATTGTAACCTTCCTCCAACTGTAACATCTATGAAATCATAAACTCCCGCTGCAGCTGGATTAATCATGTATTGATTTCGTAAATACTGACTATACTGAGGTATTTGCTGAGTAAATACACTTTTTGTTATTAACAACAAAAAAAATACTATTAAAAATTTAATATTAACCATATCTTACTTTTTATTTCTCAAGTATTATTGTTACAGCTCCATTTTTAGACTTATTATCATCATTGTAATCAATAATATAATAATAAGAACCTACAGGCAATACCTCACCTTTAAATTTTCCATCCCATTGTTTTTTTTCATATTCACCTTTTGGTGATTCAAAAATTTTCTCACCCCATCTATTAAATATATACACTACATTATTTGGAATTATTTGGTCAATATTATTAATTGTCCAATTGTCATTCACATTATCTCCATCAGGAGTAAACGCTGTTGGAATTTCAATTTCACAATTTTTAAAAGTTATATTAATTTCATTTGGATCTCCTAAACAGCCATCAAATTTTTCACAAACATAATAAACACTTGTTCCCAGATTCGATAAAGGTATTAATGATTCGCCTGTTTCTAAAACTGAAGAAAAATTATTATCTAACGACCAAATTAAAGTCCCTCCTGAAACAGATGTTGCAGTTATATTAGTGTCGCCATCTTCTATACAAATAGTTAAATCTGAATTTAATAAAGGCTCTGGAATAACTGAATGAATATTTATTATACCTGATTCTGAAATTACAGAACAGCCTCCTGTAGTGCTAATTGTATAATTAAATAATCCTGAAGAAGTAGCTTTACCATTTATTTTCAATATTCCTGATGAAAAATTATACGTTATTCCAGGGGGTAAACCATTCACTTTCAATCCGCTATAATTACCTCCAATAAAAAATCTAAGGTCCTCAATTGGGGTATTAAAACATGTATCTCTATTGTTACTCAATTTAGGAGGAATAACATTAATTGTTGCAGTTGTATAAACATTTGCAATAACATCTAATCTACTTATACTTTTACAAGTACCTATACTTTGTTCTGCGTAATAATGAGTACCATTGACTAATAATTGATTATTATTTAATGGTATACCTCCAGTTATTATTGAATACCATTGTATCGAGGATTCATTAACTATCAATTCTGAAATCGTTGGTAATTCTGATAAACAAAATATTTGTGTTGCATCACCAGTTGGAACGATAGTTGTCATATTATTGACATTAAACATGATATCACTTGTGGTAGCGGGACATGCGCCACTTGCCAAAACGGTATAACGAACGATAACTGTTTCATCGGATGATAAAACACCTGTACTATAAGTTGAACCTGCAATTGAACCACTTCCAGATTGTAAACTCCAACTACCTCCTAAAGGAGTTCCCGATAAAGCTTTAGTACTTCCTTCACAGATAGGAGTTATTGGTGTTGTGTTTGATGCTGCAAGTTGTGTGTCATTTGCTGTAAAAGTAATATCACTTGTGGTAGCGGGACATGCGCCACTTGCTAAAACAGTATAACGAACGATAACTGTTTCATCGGATGATAGAACACCTGTACTGTAAGTTGAACCTGAAATTGTCCCACTTCCAGATTGTAAACTCCAACTACCGCCTAAAGGAGTTCCTGATAAAGCTTGAGTGCTTCCTTCACAGATATGAGTTATTGGTGTTGTGTTTGATGCTGCTAGTGGCGTGTCATTTGCTGTAAAAGTAATATCACTTGTGGTAGCGGGACATGCGCCACTTGCCAAAACGGTATAACGAACGATAACTGTTTCATCGGATGATAGAACACCTGTACTATAAGTTGAACCTGCAATTGAACCACTTCCAATAATTATAGACCAATTACCACCAACAGGTGAACCAATAAGATTTTTCGAAATCCCTTCACAAATAGCTGTATTAGATGTCGTATTACTAGCGACTAAGGGAAGTGAGCTAACAGTTATAGTGACACTACTTGTTGTTGCTGACACACATGAACCACTAGTAACTACCGCTCTATAATAAGTTGTAGAAGATAAATTTAAAGCAGAATAAGTTGAATTAGTTTCACCAATTAAATCATTAAAAATAAAGTTATCAGTCGATGATTGCCATTGAATTGTGCCAATATTAGAAGTTAAAGCCAAATTTGTGTTATTTGTACCTGAACAAACAGTTGTAGCCCCTGAAATTGTACCTGCAACCGATATTGGATCAACATGAATGGTAACACTAGCCGTAGCTGCAGTAGGTGAACATGTTGTACCAGCAGTTGTATTAACAGTATATGTTTTATCACCTATTGTAGTAGGAGTTGCTATTACATCGGTACCAGTAGTTGTATTTAAATCTGCATTTGAATTCCAACTAAAAACACCATTTCCTCCAGAAGCTTTTAAATTAACTGGTGAATTAATACAAGTAATTAAAGTTGAAGATGAAATTGAAGCGGGCAATGAAAATCCTGAAGATTTAGGAACACCTATTACATAATCACATACATCTCCAGCATATCCATCTATCATTATGTAATATCTATTTCCAGGTGTTAATCCTAGGCAAGTCACAGTAAGATAGTTAGTTGTACCATTAGGTAAAATTTGAGGATTTTTGTAATAAGATGTAACAGCACCGCTACCACATGCATTTGTTGAAAATACCATTAATTGAATCCCATCACCATTTAATGAATTAAAAACCCAAAGATTAAAAGAAACAGATGATGATGCAGCATCGAACATAATAAAAGAATTATTTTGTATTCCACTTGGACTAAATGCAGTTGTTAATGCTGGCCAAGTATCAACTTTATAACCTGTTGGCGCCGAAATAGCATTATAAAGTAAAGTATTTCCACAATACCCATCAAAATCACAAACAGGAGTAGCATTACTACAATCCTCACCTGCTCTCAGGGCAGTTGGTGAACAAGAAGGCATAACAGCTGGTTTTGAAACACAAATATCAAAAGTTGATGAAATAGGCGTACCTCCACCGCTATCATAGACTCTTATATAATAAAATGTATTTATTAAAAATCCTGAAACTAATTTATCTTCTCTTTGGCCATTACTATTATTTTGATTTACACAAACCATTGAAGATAAAGTTCCACCGCAAGTACCAGAAAAAACTTCAAAAACTGCATTGAAACTAGAAGACGGTATTACAGTAATTGATTGTGAATTTGCTGTTGCTTTAAATGTATACCAAACATCATCGTTAGCAGTTCCAAGACATCCAGACTGCGATTGCGTTGCCGATGCTGTTGTACCATTTGTCATAGTACAAGTTGCATTCGATGTTAAAGTAATAGCACCTGAACAATTATCGTTGGAAGGTTGTGCAAAACAAGCAGAATTATAAATTACTAGAGCGATAAAAACAGAAAAAAATCTGAAAAAAATATGCCTTTTTATATTTATATAATTCATATTTAACATATTATATTTTTCAAAAAAGAGACAAATATCAAAAAAAAAAAATAATAAAAGCTTTTTTTTTGTGTCAATACCACAAAAAAGGTACTTTTGCATTAAAATTATCTTCTATTTAAAATTAATCTAAATAAAGATAAGGGAAATTAAACCGATTAACTATGATAACAGTTACTGATTCAGCAAGAGAACAAGCACTTCATTTGATGAGTGAAGATGGGAAACCTGATTTATTTATTCGTGTTGGCGTAGAAGGTGGGGGATGTTCTGGTTTAACCTATCAATTAAAATTCGACAACGAAGAAAAAGAAGGCGATAAAAGCTTTGAAGACAATGGTGTAAAAGTTGTTGTTGATAAAAAAAGCTATTTGTATTTAATAGGTACGTCATTAGATTTTTCAGGAGGATTAAATGGAAAAGGATTTGTTTTTAATAATCCTAATGCCGGAAGAACTTGTGGTTGCGGTGAATCATTTTCTATATAATTATTAAAAATTAAAAAATGGGTTATACTGAAAATGAATTAGCAAAAGATTTAGAGAACCAAGAATATAAATATGGTTTTGTAACGAATCTTGAGTCTGAACAAGTTCCAAAAGGACTTTCTGAAGAAACTATTCGTATTATATCAGCGAAAAAGGAAGAACCTGAATGGCTTTTAGAATACCGATTAAATGCTTATAAAATTTGGTTAGAAATGACAGAGCCTAATTGGGCTCACGTTCATTATGAGAAACCAGATTTTCAAGATATAATATATTATTCTGCTGTTAAACAAAAGAAATACGAAAGTTGGGACGATGTTGAACCTGAAATGAAAGCTACAATGGAAAAGTTGGGGATTTCAATGGATGAACAAAAAGTTCTAACAGGTACAAATGTCGCGGTAGATTTTGTAATGGATTCTGTTTCTGTAGCAACATCATTCAAAGCTAAACTTTCAGAATTAGGGATAATATTTTGTTCATTCTCTGAAGCGGTTAAAGAACATCCTGAATTAGTTAAAAAATATATGGGAACAGTTGTTCCTGTAACAGATAACTTTTATGCAGCTTTGAATTCAGCTGTATTCACTGATGGTTCATTTTGCTACATTCCTAAAGGTGTGAGATGTCCAATGGAACTCTCTACTTATTTTAGAATTAACGAACAAGGTACTGGTCAATTCGAAAGAACGTTAGTTGTTGCTGACCAAGGTTCTTATGTTTCTTATTTAGAAGGATGTACTGCCCCAATGCGTGACGAGAATCAATTGCATGCAGCTGTAGTTGAACTAGTTGCACTTGATGATGCTGAAGTAAAATATTCTACCGTACAAAACTGGTATCCAGGCGATAAAGATGGAAAAGGTGGGATTTTCAATTTTGTAACAAAGCGTGGGATTTGCGAACGTAATGCGAAAATTTCATGGACACAAGTTGAAACAGGTTCAGCCGTTACTTGGAAATATCCGTCATGTATTTTAAAAGGTGATAATTCTGTTGGTGAATTTTATTCAGTAGCAGTTACAAACCATCATCAACAAGCCGATACAGGAACAAAAATGATTCATTTGGGTAAAAACACAAAAAGTACAATAATTTCAAAAGGTGTTTCGGCAGGTAAATCAAACAATTCATACAGAGGTTTGGTACAAATTCATAAGAATGCTACAAATGCGAGAAATTTTTCTCAATGCGACTCACTATTGATGACAGACGAATGTGGCGCTCATACATTTCCTTATATAGAATGTAAAAATAGTACTGCTAAAATTGAGCACGAAGCTACTACTTCTAAAATTGGTGAAGACCAAATATTTTACTGCCAACAAAGAGGAATCAGCAGTGAAAAAGCAATCAGTTTAATTGTAAATGGATATTGTAAAGAGGTTTTAAACCAATTACCGATGGAATTTGCAGTAGAGGCTCAAAAGTTGTTGGCGATTAGTTTGGAAGGATCTGTTGGATAACAATTTAGATTATCAAATTAAAAATTGCAGATTGAAAATTAACTGATTAACAGATTAAAAAATATGGCACAAATTAAAAATTTTGAAGATTTAGAGGTTTGGAAATTAAGTATGGAACTTTGTACTAAAATTTACGAATTAACAAATACTGACTTATTTTCAAAAGATTTTGGCCTAAAAGATCAAATTAGAAGATCTGCAATATCTGTACCTTCAAATATTTCTGAAGGTTATGAAAGAGATGGTAAAAAACAATTTTTATATTTTTTAGCTATTTCAAAAGGATCTTGTGGGGAATTAAGAACACAACTTAAAATAGCTCATAATTTAAATTATTTAGATGAAAAACGATACTCCATTTTAAATGAACAATGTATCCAAACAAGTAAACAATTATCAGGATTTATAAAATATTTAAAAAGTTTCAACGATAAAAAATTAGTTAAAATTTAAATTCAATTTGCAATTTGCAATCTGTAATTTTTCAATTCTATTTTAAAATGATTACAATAAAAAATTTACATGCGTCAATTGACGGAAAAGAAATATTAAAAGGACTAAATCTTGAAGTAAAAGCAGGTGAAGTTCATGCTATTATGGGACCTAATGGTGCTGGAAAAAGTACATTGGCTTCAATTTTAGCAGGTCGTGAGGAATATGAAGTAACTGACGGAACTGTAGATTTTGATGGAAAAGATCTATTAGAATTGGCTACCGAAGATAGAGCTCGAGAAGGTTTATTTTTAGCTTTTCAATATCCAGTTGAAATACCAGGTGTTTCAAACATCAATTTCTTAAGAGCGGCTTTGAATGAAATTCGTGATTACAAGGGAGAAGAACAAATATCTGCTAAAGATTTCATGACAATGGTAAGAGAAAAATCTGCTATTGTTGAATTGGATGCTAAATTAGCTTCTCGTTCTGTAAATGAAGGGTTTTCTGGAGGTGAAAAGAAACGTAATGAGATTTTTCAAATGGCGATGTTGAATCCTAAATTAGCTATTTTAGATGAAACAGATTCTGGTTTGGATATTGATGCGTTGAGAATAGTTGCAAATGGTGTAAATAAATTAAAAACAAAAGAAAACGCAACGATTGTAATTACTCATTACCAACGTTTATTAGATTATATCGTTCCTGATTTTGTACATGTACTATACGATGGTCAAATTGTTAAAACTGGGACAAAAGAATTAGCTCTTGAACTTGAAGAAAGAGGGTACGATTGGATTAAAGAGGAATTTTCTAAGTAAGATATTAGATATTTAGACGTTAGAAATTAGACTTTATGTCTTAAGAAAAGAAAGATTATGAGTGAACTATTAAATTCAACAGAAATAAATATTATTAATTCGAATGGTTTTGAAGGGATTTTAAATGAAAAATTAAAATCAGAAGCTTTAACTATACTAGAGACTATTCAATTCCCTACAACTAGAACAGAAGCTTGGAAGTATACTCGTTTAGGAAAAATAAGTAACAAAAAATTCAACGTTCAAAAAGGAGATATTTCTAATATTTCTAAATTTCAAATTTCAAAAGAAGCTACAACTCTCGTTTTTGTAAATGGATTTTTAGATTCATCTTTATGTTCTTCTGAAATTCCAAATGGTATTGAATTCAAATCTATCACTAATTCAACTATTGAATTTGGTAAGAATTTAAAGTTAGAAAATGAAATATTTCATTCTTTAAATACTGCTTATGCGACAGATGGAGTTTATATCCATATCAAAGCAAATGCGATTTTGGACAAGCCATTACAAATAATTCATTTATTAACTGGTGAACATTGTATTGCCAACTTAAGAAATGTAATTATTTGTGAGAAAAATGCTCAAGCAGAGGTAATTCAAGGATTTTTCACTGAAAATGCGGAAGAATCTTTTACAAATGTTGTTACAGAAATTATTGTAGAAGAAAACTCTCATTTAATATTGAATAAAATTCAATACGAAGATGAATCTTGTTATCAGGTTTCTACAGAACAAGTAGATCAACATAAAAATTCAACTTTCACAATTAACACTATTACTTTAAATGGTGCTTTGGTTAGAAATAATTTAAACATCGAAGTAAATGGTGAAAATTGCACAACCAATTTAAATGGAGCCTATTTATTAAAAGGAAATCAACACGTGGATAATCACACGTTGGTAGATCATAAAGTTGCACATTGCGAATCACATGAATTGTATAAAGGTGTTGTAAACGATAAAGCTACAGCTGTATTTAATGGAAAAGTATTCGTAAGAAAAGATGCACAAAAAATAAACGCTTTTCAATCAAATGCGAATGTCTTATTGAGTGATGATTCTACTGTAAATTCAAAACCTGAATTAGAAATTTATGCTGACGATGTAAAATGTTCTCATGGTTCTACTACAGGGCAATTAGACGAAGAAGCTGTATTTTATTTAAGAGCTAGAGGACTTTCAGAAAAATCAGCTCGTAAATTGATGATTTCAGCTTTTATTAATGATGTAATCGAGAAGATACAAAATGAAGAAGTCAAATTATTCGTAATTCAATTACTTCAAGAACGATTTGACTGGGAGAAATAGATAAAGACTGAGGCTGAGACAGAGGTTGAGGTTGAGACTGAGGATGAGGATAATAAAAAATGAGGCTATTCTAAATTTTAGTAGCCTCATTTTTTTTGGTACATTTGAATAAAAAGTAAAAAAATATGGAAGAGAATAAATTATTTAATTGGTTAAAAATAGCATTTCAACAACCAATAGATAATAATCTTGAATGTTTTTATTACGATAAAAAATTAAATGTATTTTTTTCAATTACCTTATTGGAAAAATTATTGATTGATGATAAATTTAAAATAAATTATTCTATATCAACTTATTACACAATAGAAGAATTAGAAAAAATTAGAAAGTGGATTAAAAAAATTAAGAATAAAAATGAATCTATAATTTTAATTCAATCGTATGGTATTTTTCAAGAAGAGGGAGAATTAATTGATATAATTAATAGCTTTTTATTTAAAAATGCAATACGACTTTCAAATTCAACATTATTTGAAGTTTATCAAAAGGAATTGGTTCAAAAAGAACAGTTAATTTCTCAATCAAATGCTAAAAAAAGTTGGTGGAAATTTTGGTAAATTAATAGGAAAACCTAAATAATTTTTGATTGCATAGACGCTTTAATATCCTTCATAAATTCTGAGGCATACACAAAATCTATTATTTCAGGGTTTTCAGTTGAGATTATAGCTTTTCGATCACCACTCCACCAATTTTTACCTTCGTGAATAAAAACAATATTATCACCAATTTCTATAACTGAATTCATGTCATGAGTTATGACAACAGTAGTTATACCAAATTCATAAGTAATTTCACGAATTAAATTATCGATAATAATAGACGTTTTAGGATCTAATCCAGAATTTGGCTCATCGCAAAAAAGATATTTTGGTTTCATCGCTATAGCTCTTGCAATCGCAATACGCTTTTGCATACCTCCACTACATTCTGCAGGTAATAATTTATTTTTTCCATTCAAATTAACACGGTCCAAACAAAAATCAGCACGAACTTGCATTTCCTTTTTGGTCATATTTGTCAACATTGACAATGGAAACATAATATTTTCTTCAACGGTCATTGAATCAAATAAGGCAGCTCCTTGAAAAAGCATTCCTATTTCTTTTCTAATTTCACGCCTGTCATCCCCTTCTAATTCAGAAAAATTTCGACTATCGTATAAAATACTTCCTTTATCTACTTCGTGTAAGCCAACAATACATTTTGCTAATACTGATTTACCCTGACCAGATTGACCAATAATCATATTTACCTTTCCAGTCTCAAATTTTGCAGACAAATCAAAAAGAACCTGATTCTTACCAAAACTTTTATTTACATTAACTACTTCTATCATTACAAAAGAATCATTTGAGTAAGGAAGAAATTACAAATTAATATAACAACGCTGCTTATAACAACAGCTTGAGTAGATGATTTACCAACATCGAGAGCCCCACCCTTTGTGTAATATCCATAAAAGGATGAAACAGTAACAATAATAAAAGCAAAAACAATTGCTTTTATTAAGGCATACCATATATCACTAATTAGAAAAAAAGAACGCAAACCAAAAATATAGGTTTCAGTATTAGATAAACCAGAAGAAATAACAGCCAACCATCCACCAATTAGACTTAATCCAATTGAAAAAATAATCATAAATGGGAAAAATAAAACTGCTCCAACTATTTTAGGTAAAACTAAATAAGTTAAGGAATTAATACCCATAGTTTCTAGCGCATCAATTTGCTCTGTAACCCTCATTGTACCGATTTCAGAAGCAATATTTGAACCAACTTTTCCAGCTAAAATAAGAGAAAGAATCGTAGGTGAAAATTCAAGAATTGTACTTGATCTAGTGATATATCCAATTGTATATTCAGGTAAAATAGGTGATGTCATATTTGCTGCAGTCTGCAAAGCAATAACCCCACCCATAAATACGGAAAGAAGAGCAACGATTGGAAGCGATTTAATACCAATTATTTCAATTTCATTCATTAGTCGAATACGAAAAATACGCCATTTCTCAGGTCGCGAAAAAATAATTCGCAACATCATAAAGTATTTACCTATGTTTGATAATAAATTCATATTGAGCGCTAAGATAATAGTATTTTCAATCAAAATAGAACCAAATTTATATTCTTTGATAAAATTGATTCTATTTTAATAGTTTTCTCGTAAATTTAAATCGTGAAAAACACAATATTAAGAAAAAGGGAAAAAGTAATAGAAGGATTTAAGAAATTCTTACCGTCTGGTTTTGAAGATATTGTTGTTGACCTATTTCTTTCTAC
>CANCQX010000059.1 GCA_947380375.1 Flavobacteriales bacterium | reverse complement strand
ATTCAGAACGGAAGAATTCATCAAAATGGATGCAGAATATCAAAAAGCTTATAGAAATTTAGTTCAAGGATTAAGAATTTCTAATAAAGGAAAAAAATATTATCCAGATGCAAATAGTACACTTCGTTTATCTTATGGTAAAGTAAGTTCGCTTCCTGCAGATGCTAGAAATGATGCAAAAGTAAATTACTATACTACTTTACAAGGTACAATTGCTAAATACAAACCAAATGATCCTGAATTTAATTTACCACAACGTTTAATTGACTTAAACAATACTAAAGATTATGGTCAATATGGAGATAAAGATGGTTATATGCCAGTTAACTTCCTAACAAACAACGATATTACAGGTGGTAATTCTGGTTCACCAGTGTTAAATGGAAAAGGTGAATTGATTGGTTTAGCTTTCGATGGTAATATAGAAGCGATGGCGGGTGATGTTATTTTTGATCACCAATTTCAAAAAACTATTAACTGTGATATTCGCTACGTATTATTTATAATAGATAAATATGCCGGAGCAAAACACATAGTGGATGAAATGGATATAATTAAATAAATCCCAATAAATAGAAATCAAAAATTCCCCTATTTCAAATTGAAATAGGGGAATTTTTGATTAATTAAAGATATTAAGAATTGTATTTTATTCCTTTTTTTAGAACAATAAATGAATTATTAAAAAGCTTTACAATAACTGAAGATCCATAAATATCATAACTAGATTCATTTTGATTTGTAATTTCAAAATTCTTCCCATCAACAAATGCACTTACCCCACCCATTATATTTCTATATACAAAAACATTATTTTTCAACTGATAATCAGTAGGTAAAAAATTACATATTTTTGTTTTTTCATTATTTACATAGGTATATAAATAACTATTTTCACTCCAAACAACAATATCGTCTTTCACTTCCCATAATTTAGCCGAGAAATTACTCAATTGTATTTTTTTACCACCACCATAATAATTCAGATTACCATTTAAATCTTCGTAAACGATGAACCCCCTACCCGCTTTGTATTTCCCCATATAAAAAGGTTCTACATCAAGAAATTCTCCTTTATCAAATAATGCAAAAGTTCGTGTTGTTGGATCGTTAAAAGTTAAAACATCGGTACCTCCTTGAAACTCAATTGTACCATTCCAAACACCGATATCGTATATTTTACCGTTCCAGAAAATTTTATAAAAGTTACCATTATCCTTAAAAGCAACAATATTCTCGCCTATAAAAACAGGCATATATAATTCATCTACAACTGTATACAATGTAGTAATAACACCTTTAAAATAAACATTAACAGAATTAAAACGAGTATCATCATATACAATTAAACTATCCCTTACTTCATAGTTTTTACCATTATAAGTTAAGGTTTTCATTTTGCCAGCATCCCACATATTGACTGTATTCATAACCTTCCAGGTTAATAAATGATCCGAAACCTTGTATTCGAGATTTAAATTGGTAATATCTTTTGGAGCAGTTCCATCAAAAACTCTTAAATTTCCTTTATTATCAAGGTAAGCTACAAATTCATCTCCACCTTTAAAATCAATGATTTTTTGAAATTCAACCATTCTAAAATTATCATCCTGAAAACTTCTGAAATAATTATTAAAATCAACAAAAGGAATTACATTTTGAGAAAAACCAAAGAAGGGAAATTGTAATAATAGAAAAATTTTATTCATAAATCAAATGTAAACAAAATTTGGACCAATTCTACATGGGGTTTTGAGAATGAGGTTGAGGTTTAGATTAAGCTACCTCAATCTTAACCTTTACATAAACTCTCCTGAAGAATAAAACCAACTTCCATTCTCAAATGTAAAAGTCGATTTTTCGTGATGTATTTGTTGCTTTTTTGAATCATCAAGAAAGTAAGCTTTAAACTCTACAGAATTTTCAAATGATTTTAAAACTTCTAATTTCTGCCAACGATTTTCTTTTGACCATTGTTCAATTTCTTTATATGATTGATCTATTCGAAGTGTTTTATAGGTTGTTTCTATCAAATAATCAATAGCTGAAATAGCATAAGCTGAATAACGTGATCTCATTAATTCTTCAGCTGTATTTGCTTTTTGTTTACCTTCAATTTTAGGTTGACAACAATTTGAAAATAAGTCATTTGACCCACATGGACAAAAACCGGCTTTTCGAGCTATAAAACTTGATAATTGATATTTCTTTAGTATATCAATTTTAATTTTAGAAGCTCCCTCAATTCTTCCTAAACAATTTTCCGATTTACAAAAACAATCAAAAGGTTGAACCATTTCCCATTCCGTAGATGGATAAAAGAAAGTTAACTCCTCACCTATTTTTATATCTTTTATTGCAATCAAATTCAATGAGTCTACATCAAAAAATGAATTTGGATTACAACTATGGTTAATGTATTGCAAATATTCTGGACGAAGTGAAATGTGCTCATTTTCAAATAGCTGAATAGTTAGATAAGTAACTTCTTTACAACGAATACTTTTAGCAAAGGAACTCAAAATATCACCCTTTTTAAAATATTTTTTAGACCTCAAAAGCTTTTGATCTAAATCTATAATTTCATTTATCTCAGCAAAATCTGTTGAATTGTTCATTTTAGATTTTTAGACTAATTTATCTTGACTTAATACAATTCTATAAACTCAGTATATTCAATCTTATTGCCCTTTATTTTTCAACTCGTTCGCTAACCAATTTTGAAAAATAGTAGCATTTTGAGTATGTTCTGAACCAGAAACTGCAAAGTTATGCTTTCCTGTATAATCAGGTTTTGCACACATATAAATATAGTCTACATCCGCTCTATTTAAACAAGCTTCAACCACCGAAGTAGATGGGATATAAATTGGTCCTGGAGGCAATCCATTGATTTTATATGTGTTATAAGGACAATCTATTTCTCTATGAACAGCTAACAAACGTTGAACCCCATTAAGTTCATCTCCCCAACAATACTTAAATGTTGGATCAGATTGCATTTTTATACCTTGATTAATTCTATTCAAATATAAACCAGCGATTATAGGCCATTCTTCTGGATTTTGAGATTGTTCAGAGTAAACAATACTTGCCAAAGTAACTACTTGAGAGGGTGATTTCAAACCAATTTTTTTAATTTTAGCCGTTCTTTCAGGTGTCCAAAAGTTTTTAAATTCTGAAGCCATTCTTGTTACAAATTGCTCTTCATCTGTATCGTAATACATTTTATAAGTATTCGGTAAAAACAAAGCTGGAATTTGTTCGATTGTGAAACCGTATTTCTCTAATGTTGCACCATTTTCAATGTAAGAAACTAATTTTGAACTATCCACTAATAAACAATGCGAAACTTTTCCTGCTAATTGATAAATGTCTTTACAATTGTTAAACGTCACATCAACTTCAACTTCTGCGTTTCCGTTTCCGTTACTGTTTAAAGTAAATCCATTTAATAAATTACGGTAAGAAGTACCTTCTTCTATTAAATACTTACCTGAAGCTAATTTACTTACATCTAAACCTTTGTATTCAGCTACCGCAAGTAAAGCTTCTTTATGGTCTATTAAATGTTCGCTTTCTAATTTATCAGCTAAACCTTTAGCTCCAAGATTTGCATCAAAGAAAAATTCTTGACTTTTTTCATTCAAAGTCGATTTTCTTCCATCTAAAAACAAACCTATCTTATCATACGTTAAAGCTATTCCAATAACCCCTATAACACCTACTCCAATAATTACTTTTCTAAACATACTTGAAACAATATTTCGTCAATTCTACTTCCTTTTTCTAAATACCAATCTTTTCTTATTCCTACTTTTTCAAATCCACAATTTTCAAACAAACTAATACTCTTTGGGTTATCTGCGTGAATGGAACAATGTAATGAATGAAAACACAAAACTTTAAATGCATATTCTTTCAATAATTCAACACTTTCCGCAGCATATCCATTTGAACGTTGTTCTACTTCTCCAATTAAAACTCCAACCCCTGCTCTCAAATGTTTAAAATTCGCATCAAACAAATCTATTAAACCAATGGGATCATCTGTTTTATTCAAACTTATCACAAAACGCAACTGTCCTGTTGAACGAATATTATGCGCATTATCGATTAAATATAAAATATCTTGCATTGAAAAAGGAACCTCTGTATCAGACACTTTCCAATGAGCTGGATTATTCTCCCACAATAGAATTTTTGTAGCATCAGATGGCTCAACAAGTCTTAAATATACATTTGGTCCTCTAAACATTTCTTTTACAAAGTTTTACTAAGCGCTTTTAAACGTGCTTCGATTTCTTCTTTTCCATACATAGGAATGCCTTTGAAATCAGAAATCAAATTTAATCCAAAAACATTTCCTATTTGATCTTTACTTTTAAAAGAATTCAACAAATCTGCTAACATACTTACATCTTGCCTTAAATCAAATACATCCGCAATTGGTGTTAAGCAAGAATATTTATAAGCCTCTGCATTTGAAAATTGAGAAAATGCTGTAATAATTTGAGCTCTTGTAACTGAAATTTTTATTTCTATTAAGAGTGTACAAATTTCTTTTCGATGAATTAATTTTAAAATTTCAGCGATTGGTATTGAGGTATCTTTTCCTTTTACTTTCAAACTAAAATACTCTCCATCAATTATTAAACCAATATGAGGAGGGATTTTATGAGCATACCAAACACACAGATAACAACCATTATTTATTAATGATTTATCATTTAAAGACACAATATTTTCAAATTGAAAACTATACATTTATTTCCCCTGAAAAAACAAATTCACCCGGACCAATCAAGTAAATATTTTTGAATATCCCTAATGATTCTTGTAAAAATGAAACTTGTAAATCCCCACCTTTCACTTTGACAGAAACTTTATGGTCGCCTATTAAATTTGTTTGATGAGCGTAAGCTAAAACACAAGCAGTAACTCCAGTTCCACACGAAAGTGTCTCATCTTCAACACCTCTTTCATATGTATTGACAATTAAGTTATTAGAATTAATTACCTCAACTAAATTAACATTTATACCATCCTTTTTAAAGTCGTCAGAATAACGTATTTCTTTACCAAATTGAACAACATCTAACTCATTTATTGATTTAATAAATCGAATGTAATGAGGTGAACCTGTATAAATTACATAGTCATCATTCACTATTTTAACATCAGAAACATCTCCCATCTCCAATGAAATAAAATTTTCATTTTTAGAGGCGTTGTGCAAACCATCAATCCCTAAAAATGTTGTATTTAAAACATTTAATCCTAAAGTTTCAGCAAAAGCTACTGAACATCTCGCTCCATTTCCACAAAAACTTTTTGAACCATCAGAATTAAAATATTCAACTTCAAAATCACTTGATTTATGCGAATTAATTTTTATTAAGCCATCTGAACCAACACCAAATCTTCTATTGCAAATTTGCTGAATTTGAGGAATTGTTAACGTATTATATTGACCATTTAAATTATCTAACATAACAAAATCGTTTCCTGTACCTTGATATTTAGAGAATAAAATTTTCATCTTTGGATTAATTTTTATACTGCAAAAGTATTGAAAAAAAATTAGCTTATGATAATTTAGTTTAAGATTGAACATACACCCTAGTCAACCAAAATCTTAACCTCAATCTTAATCTCAACCTTAACATTCTTTAACAATAATACCACAACAAAAAAATATCTACTTTCGTTATCTTCGCAATTCAAACTTAATAAATAGTATAAATCATGAAAAACAACATGAAGTTTTTAGGATTAGGACTTTTAGGCGGAATGCTACCATTGGGGGCATTTTTATTGTTGAATAGTAGTCCTTCAATGAATTTAACAGACTCTGTAATCGGAGGTGATCGGAATTCATACGCAATGAAAACCAATTTAGGAGAAACATCTGGAATGTCAGGTGATTTCGTATTAGCATCTGAAAACTCTCTAAATTCAGTCGTACATGTTACCACAAAAGTAGTTCAAACAAATTTTCAGAGAGATTTATTCTCTGAGATGTTCTATGGTCCCGGAGCGGGGGGGAAAGAATTCAAACAATACGGTTCAGGTTCCGGTTCAGGAGTTATCGTTTCTACTGATGGTTATATAGTAACAAATAACCACGTTATTGAAAACGCAAGTGAAATTGAAGTAATATTAAACGACAACTCCAAATACACAGCTAAATTGATTGCAACAGATCCTTCTACTGACATTGCAGTACTTAAAATAGAAGGACCAAGCTTTACACCTATTAAATTGGGTAATAGTGATAATTTAAATGTCGGTGAATGGGTTTTAGCAGTAGGAAATCCTTTTAATTTAACATCAACAGTTACAGCTGGTATCGTTTCAGCAAAGGCTAGAAATATAAATTTACTTTCTGATAGAACACAATCCAACGTAGTTCCTATAGAATCTTTCATTCAAACAGATGCAGCTGTAAATCCTGGGAACAGCGGTGGAGCACTTGTCAACACGAAAGGAGAATTAGTCGGAATAAATACAGCAATTCAATCTCAAACAGGTTCATACGCAGGTTATTCATTTGCTATCCCTGTAAATCTTGTTCAAAAAGTAATTAGTGATTTAATAGATTTCGGAATAGTTCAACGCGCATTTTTAGGAGTACAAATTGCGGATATAACTCAAGAAATCAAAGAAAAAAATAAACTACCAAATTTAAAAGGGGTATACATTGCAAAAGTAATTGATGGCGGAAGTTCTGATAAAGCTGGTATAAAAGAAAGTGAAGTAATTCTCAAAATTGGCAGCAAAGAAGTAAATTCAGTCG
Organism: Flavobacteriales bacterium; assembly: GCA_947380375.1. Lineage (GTDB taxonomy): Bacteria > Bacteroidota > Bacteroidia > Flavobacteriales_D > Crocinitomicaceae > CAIUKX01. Next base: position 12,245 of record CANCQX010000059.1, on the reverse strand, counting down.
CATCTCTTCAAGAAGAAGTTGGGAAAAGACGTCCTGGCGACAAACTATCTGTTACAATTAGAAACAAAGATAACGAAGAAGAAATCAAAGAATTAGTTTTAAGAAACAGTGAAGGAGAGACTAAATTAGTATCAAAAACTGAAATACTTAAAAATATGGCCCTTGGTGCTACATTTTCAGAATTAACAGATAAAGAGAAAAAAGAATTATCTCTAAAAAATGGAGTTAAAATTAAATCTTTAAATGCCGGGAAATTAAAATCAGAAGGCTTAACTGAAGGTATGATAATCACTAAAGTTAACAATGAGATAATATTGTCCGTCGAGCAATTAACTGCTAAACTAAATCAGGGTTCTAGCGTTGTTTGGTTGGAAATTATTACTGAAAGTGGTCAAAAACTTTTTAAAGGATTTCAGATATAGTAAAATAGGCATAGTTTTTGACGACAACAACATAAAAAAAATATACGATTAATATTTGGATAACACTTATTTTTGGTCGTACCTTTGCGAAGATTTTCGAATAATACAAATTCAAAAACAAGGAAAAAAACAATGAGACAGCTAAAAATTACGAAGTCGATTACCAATCGTGAGAGTCAATCACTTGATAAATATTTACAAGACATTGGTAAAGAAGAGTTAATTACCGCAGAAGAAGAAGTTGTATTAGCACAAAAAATTAGAGCTGGTGACCAACTAGCGCTTGAAAAATTAACAAGAGCCAATCTTCGTTTCGTAGTTTCTGTGGCTAAACAATATCAAAATCAAGGATTAACCCTACCCGATTTAATTAATGAAGGGAATTTAGGATTAATTAAAGCTGCTCAAAAATTTGATGAAACAAGAGGATTCAAATTTATCTCTTATGCTGTTTGGTGGATTCGTCAATCTATTCTTCAAGCTCTAGCAGAGCAAGCTCGTATTGTTCGTTTACCTTTAAACCAAGTTGGTTCTTTAAATAAAATCAACAAAGCATTTTCAAGATTAGAACAAGAATTCGAAAGACCTCCTTCTGCTGAAGAATTAGCTGAAGCTTTGGAAGTTCCTGAAGATAAAATTAAAGAAAGTTTAAGTGTTTCTGGTCGTCACGTATCTATGGATGCACCTTTATCTTCTGCTGAAGATGGTGGTACTTTAATGGATGTTATGGCAAATCCGGATTCTCCTAAAGCGGATCATGCCTTAATGGCAGAATCTCTACAAAGAGAAATTGAACGTTCTTTAAGTACATTAACAGATAAAGAAAGAGAAATTATACGTTTATTCTTTGGAATAGGAATGAATCATGGTTTAACCTTAGAAGAAATTGGCGCTAAATTTAATTTAACTCGTGAAAGAGTTAGACAAATTAAAGAAAAAGCAATTCGAAGATTAAGACATACTTCTCGAAATAAATTATTGAAAGCATATTTAGGATAATAAAAAAGGCTACGAACTAAAAGTTGGTAGCCTTTTTAGCTTTAACCTTTTTTATAAAAACAACAAGTATTAACATCAAAACAAAAAAAATGGCAACTGATTTAGGTTACGAAACAGTACTAAAATCGCACGTAGCAAGAGAACGTGCAGCAGTAAAATTAACAAGTAAAGTAGGGCAATTATTGTACGATAAAGGAATTGAATTGGTTCTTTTTCGTAATCATTTAACTGATGTTACTATTTCTGAAATTTTAAACTTACATGAGTACGCTCGTGAAGTTGTCAATAAACCAATCGATATTTTCACTACTTCCGAATTAGCTGAAGAAATTTTAAAATTAAACTTAGCACCTTCTAAATTAGACATTGGAAAATTAGCAAGTGAATGGCTAGCAGAACAAGATAAATTTGATAGTAAATCAGATTTCTTGATTGAAAAATTATCTAACATTGGTCATTCAGAAGAAAATGGTGCAGAACCAAGAGATGTTGTTTTGTACGGTTTTGGTCGTATTGGACGTTTGGCTGCTAGAGAATTAATCAAACAAGCTGGAAAAGGTCAACAATTAAGACTTCGCGCTATCGTAACAAGAGGGTCTTCAGATGCTGACATCGTTAAAAGAGCAGCATTATTAAGAAATGATTCTGTTCATGGTGCTTTTAAAGGTTCAGTTCAAGAAGATCTAGCAAATAAATCAATTATTATCAATGGACAAATCGTTCAGATGATTGACGCTAAAAACCCTGAAGATATTGATTACACAGCATACGGAATTAATAATGCATTAGTAATTGACAATACAGGAGTTTTTACAGATCGTGAAGCTTTATCTCGTCACTTACAAGCAAAAGGAGTTTCTAAAGTTTTACTTACTGCTCCTGGAAAAGGTATTCCAAATATCGTTTATGGTATAAATCAAGATGAATTAGATTTAGAAAATGAAACGATTTTCTCTGCTGCATCTTGTACTACAAATGCTATTTCTCCGGTATTAAAAGTTGTAAATGACAAATTAGGTGTAATTAAAGGTCATATTGAAACAGTTCATGCTTATACAAATGACCAAAATCTATTGGACAACATGCACAAAAGTTCTCGTAGAGGAAGATCAGCTGCAGTAAATATGGTTATTACTTCTACAGGTGCTGGTGCAGCTGTAACAAAAGTAATCCCTCATTTAAAAGACAAATTAACTGCAAATGCTGTTCGTGTACCAACACCTAATGGTTCTTTAGCAATTTTAAGTTTACAAATTGAAAAACCAACTACAGTTGACGAAATCAATGCAATAATGAAAGATGCAGCTTTAAATGGAGATTTAGTAAATCAAATTTATTACTCATTTGATCCTGAATTGGTATCTTCTGACATAATTGGTAACACTTGTTGTTCTGTTTATGACTCAAAAGCTACAATAGTTTCAGTTGATGGTCAAAATGTAGTATTGTATGCTTGGTATGATAATGAGTTTGGATATACTAAACAAGTAATTCGTTTAGCAAAACATATAGCACAAGTTAGAAGAGCAATCTACTATTAAAAACATATTTTTTTTTAAAAAGCTCGATAAAATTTTATCGAGCTTTTTTTTGTAATTACTATCCTCTTTTCCACGCACGTGTCATTTCCCTTTTTCCAGGAGGCCCAGGTAAAGGTTCAACTTCAAAACCAACTGACTTCATATTTCTTTTAACCTGACCTTTAGCACAATAAGTCACCAAAAAACCTCCTTCTTTTATTGAATCATACATTTTTTGAAATAATTCAATTGACCACATTTCCTCTTGAGCCCTTGGACCAAACGCATCATAATAAACTATATCAAATGATTCGTTGTCAAAATTAATTAATTGTAATTGATTATTAATTTTTCTTAAAGAAAACCATTCTGAAATTTCATTCATTTCACCCCATAAGGTTTCGTGCAATTTATTATATAAATCCGAATTAGACTCTCCAGCTATATCATGATAGCCTAACTGATTGAGTTCATCGATAGAAACAGGAAAAGCTTCAATTCCTGTATATTCAATTTTAAGTTTAAGTTGATTAGCCTTTATAGCTGATAAAAAAGCATTTAAACCAGTTCCAAAACCCATTTCAAATATTGAAATTTGCGATTTATTAACAAATTCAAGCAAGCCATTTTTTATAAAAACATGATCTGCTTCTTGCAAAGCCCCATGTGTAGAATGATAATTTTCATCTAAATCAATTATCCTAATTGTTTTAGATCCATCTCCAGTTTCAATAACTTCACGTTTCATTCAACAAATGTACAACCTCTATTCACAATTGTTTAAAACATTTATTCACATCTTTTAAAAAATGTTTTCAACATTGAGTAGAAAGGATAATTCGTTTTCCGTATCTTTGTGCTTATGGATAATAAGACTGAAAACACTCGTAAACCTGCCGTTCGAACTAAAAATGCAAACATTATTGCAAACGAACTTGGTAAGGTACCACCGCAAGCAGTTGATATTGAACAAGCAGTTTTAGGTGCTATGATGTTAGAAAAAAATGCCGTTACAGATGTAATTGACATGCTAACACCTAGTAGTTTTTATGATCCAAAACATCAATTTATATACAACGCAATACGTGAATTATTTGGTAGTTCAAATCCTATTGATTTATTAACAGTTAGCAATAAACTCCGCCAAAATGGAGAACTTGAAGCATCAGGTGGAGCGGCCTATCTTTCCCAATTAACGAGTAGAATTGCTTCATCTGCCCATGTAGAATACCACGCTAGAATTATAGCTGAAAAACATATTAAACGTGAATTAATAAAAATGAGTGGCGAAGTAATTCGAGATGCTTATGACGAAACATCCGATGTTTTTGACGTATTAAATAAAGCTGAAGGTGACCTTTTCAAAATTGCTGAAAACAATATGGGAAAGAATGCTGATACAATGCAAAACGTTGTTCGTCAAGCTATTGAAGAAATAGAAAGAGCTTCACAGAATACTGATGGAATTTCAGGTGTTCCTACAGGTTTTTTCGATTTAGATAAAGTAACTGCTGGCTGGCAAAAATCAGATATGATTGTTATTGCAGCTCGTCCAGCAATGGGAAAAACAGCTTTTGTACTTTCAATGGCTAGAAATACAGCTGTTGATCATGGAATGGGAGTTGCTTTCTTTTCTTTGGAAATGTCATCCGTTCAGTTAGTTAAAAGACTTATTGCAAGTGAGGCAAGATTGGATGCGAGTAAATTAAGAAAAGGGGATTTAAGAGAAGATGAATTTCAACAATTACATTCTAGAATTACAAAATTAGCTACTGCCCCATTATACATTGATGACACTCCAGGAATTAGTATTTTCGATTTAAGAGCAAAATGCAGACGATTGAAAATGCAACATGATATTCAACTAGTTATTATTGATTATTTACAGTTGATGACTGCTGGTGGCTCTAAAGGTTCAGGAAATCGCGAGCAGGAAATATCAAGTATCTCTCGTTCAATTAAAGAAATAGCAAAGGAATTGAACGTTCCTGTAATTGCACTTTCACAATTAAGTCGTTCGGTTGAACAACGTGGCGGAGATAAACGTCCTGTGCTTTCAGATCTTCGTGAATCTGGAGCTATTGAGCAAGATGCTGATATTGTATCTTTCATTTATAGACCAGAATATTATGGTTTTATGCAAGATGATGAAGGTAATTCAAATGAAGGAGTAGGAGAAATTATTATTGCAAAACATAGAAATGGTGATTTAAGAAATGTTAGATTACGTTTCTTAGGTAAATATGCTCGCTTCGATAATATTGACAATTATAGTGAAGAAATTTTACCAACACACACTATTTCTTCAAGTATGAATTCAAATGAGAACTTTGATAATCAAGGATCTAATCCCGGAACATCCTATACCATTCCTAGTAAAATGAATTCATTTGATAAATTAGATACTGATTTTAATCACGGAGATGAAGGTGTTCCATTTTAATTTTAGGCTAGGTATTTGTAAGGATTAAAAGTGTTAATTTGAAAAAATATGATTAAGAAAATTTTACTTTTATTAATTTGTATAATTAGCTTTAATAAGTTAAATGCCACTCAGATTCTTATCCCAATGGATGTTACTCAAAGTAATCATTTAAAAGCTTACGGAGTAGCTTTTTGGTTATTAGAGAATGAAGTTGTAATCGATTGGTTATTGAATTATAGAGGTGGTTCTTTTTTAATTCCTCATCTTAAAAATGCCGAAGAAGAATTAATTCTTAGAGGTGTAAAATATGAAGTACTTGCAGATGGTCAAGTAAATAGTATTAAAAACCAAATTGGAAATCCTGAAACCAATATGGAAATTGTTCAACTTGAGAAAGTACCTAAAATAGCAGTTTATACACCTAAAGGAAAACAACCTTGGGACGACGCCGTTACTATGGTTTTAGAATATGCTGAAATTCCTTACGAGAAAATTTATGACTCAGCCATTATAATGGGTACTTTACCAAAATATGATTGGCTTCATTTACATCATGAGGACTTCACGGGACAATATGGTAAATTTTATTCATCCTTTAGGTCATTTCCTTGGTATAAAGAACAAGTAGCTGGATTAGAAGCAGATGCCAAAGGGTTAGGTTTTAATAAAGTTTCTCAACTAAAACTAGCAGTTGCAAGTAATATTCAGAATTTTGTTTTTGGAGGTGGTTTTTTATTTACAATGTGTAGTGGGACTGATAGTTTTGATATTGCCTTAGCAGCAAAAAATACCGATATCTGCGAATCTATGTTTGACGGAGATCCATCTGACCCAAATTGTCAAAATAAATTAGATTTTAATAACACCTTTGCTTTCAAAGATTTTGTATTGGAACAAAATCCAATGGAATATGAATATTCCAATATTGATGGAACAAAACTTCATTCTAGAAATGAAAGTGGTGATAAATTTACACTTTTTGAATTCTCTGCTAAATGGGATGTAATTCCAACAATGTTAACTCAAAATCATACAGATGTAATTGATGGTTTTATGGGACAAACTACCGATTTCAAAAAAGACCTTATTAAACCAAGTGTATTAATTCTTGGAGAAAACAAAGCTCTTGGAACTGCAAGATATATTCATGGTGAAATGGGACAAGGTACTTGGACTTTTTATGGAGGTCATGATCCTGAGGATTTTGAACACAGAGTTGGAGACCCTCCAACAGATTTAAATCTACATCCAAATTCACCAGGTTACCGTTTGATTTTGAATAATATATTATTTCCAGCGGCTAAAAAGAAGAAAAGGAAGACATAATAAAATTCTGGAAGCTGAAAAACACCAAATGAACACAACCAAAAAACAACCATGGCCAACCAAAGATGCTATGGATCAAGTTTACAAATTGAAATTATGGGGTAGCAATTCCTCCGAATTTTATTCTGGTGAAGGTTCACACTTACCTGAGATTGTTGATCCATATATCGATAAAGTAACTTTATTCTTAAAATCATTTGAAACGCCTTTTATCGTCTGCGATTTAGGTTGTGGTGATTTTAATATCGGAAAAGAATTGATAAAACATTCAAAGAAATACATTGCTGTAGATATTGTTAACGACCTTATTGATTATAATAAAGAAAAATTTAAATCTGAAAATTTAGAATTTCAATGTTTGGATATCGCAAAGGATGATATACCTTTTGGTGATTGTGCTATCATTAGACAAGTACTACAACATTTGTCGAATACTGAAATCAAGACCATACTAAATAAACTCTCTGATTTTAAATACGTTATTATAACAGAACACTTACCCGAGGGAGATTTTGAACCCAATAAAGATATTATATCAGGTCAAGGAATCAGACTAAAAAAACAAAGTGGAGTTGAAATTACATCTCCCCCATTTAATTTGAAAGTAAAAGAAGAAAAGGAAATCCTTTCTATTGATTTAAAGAATGGAAAAGGAAAAATTATAACTAAATTATATGTGATTTAAATAATTAAATGCTCTTTTCACTTTCTATTTAAAACAAAACAATCCATATATTTGAAGTTCTATATTCATTGAATTTTATATGTTTCAATTAAGAAAAAATATTGTTTTTATTGTTCTAGCAGGAATTTTCATTACCAATGCGGTAGTTGCTGAATTGATTGGTGGTAAATTGATTCAAATAGCTGGTTTCACTTTAAGTATCGGTATTTTACCTTGGCCAATTGTATTCTTAACAACCGATTTAATCAACGAATATTTCGGAAAATCGGGTGTTCGAAAACTAACCTTACTTACTGCAGGTTTGATTAGCTATGCATTTATCATTTTATATACTGGTATGAATGTTCCCGCTTCCTCTATTTCACCGGTAAATGACAAAAATTTCAATATCGTTTTCGGACAAGGAATGTGGATTATTATTGGAAGTTTAGTCGCATTTGTTATTTCACAACTTTTGGATGTAGCGGTTTTTCATAAATTCAAAAAACACACAGGAGATAATCATATTTGGTTAAGAGCAACAGGTTCAACGTTGATTTCTCAATTAATTGATACTTTCATCGTTGGTGGAATTGCTTTCTACTTACCAGGAAAAGTAAATCTTGAACAATATCTGAACATGAGTAGTTCAGGTTATTTAGCTAAACTTTTAATTGCAATTGGTTTAACACCCTTGATTTATGTGGGACATAGGGTTATTAAAAATTATTTAAAAGAAGAAAATATATAGAACTGATAATAAAAAGATAACAACTATGAATTTAACAATCGAACAAACTTCTACACCACTATCTGAATCTATTTTTTGGGATATTATTCGCAAATCTTTAAAGAATTCAACCAATCAAGAAGAACAAATTGAATTTTTAACCAACGAATTAGAAAAACTTTCGATTTCAGACATCATTGGGTTTAAACTTTGTTTTGATTTACTTTTAAACAAATCTTACACTTCAGAACTTTGGTGTGCCGCATACCTAATGAATGAAGGCTGTTCAGATGATACATTCGATTATTTTAGATCTTGGTTAATTAGTAGAGGTGAAGAAACTTTTAATAAAGCATTAAAAAATCCGGACAGTTTGATTGATGAAGTTTCTTCTGATATTGAAATTTATGAATTTGAAGATCTTGACTATATTCCTAATACTGTTTTTGAAAACAAAACAGATCTTGACATCCATAATTATATCAATGATGATTTTTATAAACAAAATAGTCGACCTGAAATAGAATTTAATTGGGAAGAAGAAAATGATGCTTCGCTTCAAAAGATATGTCCTAATTTATTCAACCATTTCAATCAGCCTCCTCCTCAAATTCACGACTCTCTTACTCTTGACAATACGACAACTGCTTCAATACTAGCAAAAATTAATATAAATCAAAATTTATTCCTCAACTATTTTGAAATCAAAGGAATTCAAAAAATTATTTACAATCAAATACTAAAAATTCCATATAGAATTCTTAATCAACTATTTAAAAACAATGAAATTGTAAACAATTGGATTTCTACTAAAGAACATCTCGATTATGGTTGTCTAAACCCAAGTATCATCATAAACAAAGAGAAAGGAATAATTGCCACTTTTACGAATTTAACTTCATATGGATCTATTCCGACACCTGTCATTAAAATTCATACAGTCAGACTTGACTTATTTAAAGCTTTCCCATTAAAAAATGGAGATAGAATTCCAACTGTGTCAATATATTATAGAGATGAAGAAAATCCAAATGCAAGTGCATGGGGTGATTTCGAGCCACTTTTCACGGGTACTTTCTCAAACAAAGCATATGATTTTGTTCACACACTAAATAAATTAAATGAATCAAATTGGGAATGTCTTGAATTAGGACTTGAACAAATAGAAGACAAAGAAGACGAGGGACTTTATTTTATCACTCTTGATGATGATTTAGTAAATAATTCCAACTAATATCTTCAAACTCTTTCCAAAACAAAGGCTTCTCTCCTATTATATTGATTTCTTTTTCTAAAAAAGGATGTTTAAAAACCAATTGAAAAGCGTGTAAAAATAGATTAGGTAATCCAAATTTATCTTCAAATAGTTGATTATGATGTCGATTGCCATATTTATGATCTCCAATAATCGGGTGACTTATTTTATTAGAATGAATCCTTAATTGATGCATTCTACCCGTTTTAGGTTCAAATTCGACATAACTGTAACGTGCTGTTATATAAGGTTCTACAGGAATATCCAATTCTAACGAATTCACCCCTATATAATGAGTTAACGCATCTTTATAATTCCCTCGATCGTTTTTCACTGGTGAATCAATTACTCCGTTTCCCTCTACAAAACCACGCACTAAAGCAACGTATTTTTTAGAAATCTGTTGAGATTCAAATAATTCTTGAAAAGGTTTTACAAATTCTTTATCTTTTGCTAATAATAAAAGTCCTGAAGTTTTACGATCCAAACGATGTACCGGAATTGGTGATTCATAACCTTGTAATTTCAACAACTGAACCAAAGAATCTTCTTCAATGTTTCTTGAAAAATAAGAATGATGCACCAATAAATTATTTGGTTTATTGACAACAATACAATAATCGTCTTCATAGACAATTTCTATTTCTTTGCAATCGTTGTATAATAATGGATTCAATTTTGAGGCTTTAGATATTTAGATTTTAGACAAAAGACTTAATTATTCCTTGAAAAAGTTTAAACAAAAAACGTTCTTCGAATGGAAGAACGTTTTTTAGATTTTATTTAGAACAAATATTATAAATCAATATTTGCATATTTTGCATTTTTCTCAATAAACTCACGTCTTGGTGGAACATCATCCCCCATTAACATTGAGAATATTTGATCACATTCAGCAGCATTCTCAATCGTAACTTGACGAAGTGTTCTGAATTCTGGATTCATTGTAGTATCCCAAAGTTGTTCGGCATTCATCTCCCCAAGACCTTTGTAACGTTGAACGTTAACTGAAGATTCTGTACCTGCTCCTTTAAACTCTTGAATCAATTGATCACGTTGTAAATCTGTCCATGCATAACTTTGTTTTGCTCCTTTTTTAACAAGGTACAAAGGTGGAGTTGCAATGTAGATATAACCATTTTCAATCATTTCTTTCATATAACGGAAGAAGAATGTTAAAATCAAAGTTTCGATATGTGAACCATCTACATCGGCATCACACATAATAATAACCTTGTGATAACGTAATTTCTCAAGGTTCAATGCTTTAGAATCTTCTTCAGTTCCAATACGAACACCTAAAGCAGTGTATATATTTTTAATCTCCTCATTTTCGAAGATTTTATGTTGCATTGCTTTTTCAACATTCAAGATTTTACCTCTTAAAGGCATTATCGCCTGAAACATACGATCACGACCTTGTTTAGCTGTTCCTCCCGCAGAATCCCCTTCGACAAAATATATTTCACAAAGAGCAGGATCTTTCTCGGAACAATCTGATAATTTACCGGGTAATCCACTTCCTGTTAAAACATTTTTACGTTGAACCATCTCACGAGCCTTACGAGCAGCGTGACGAGCACGAGCAGCTAGTATAACTTTTTCAACAATTAATTTCGCTTCAGATGGATGTTCTTCTAAATAAACAGTCAACATTTCAGATACCGCTTGACTAACAGGGGCAGTTACTTCTCTATTTCCTAATTTAGTTTTTGTTTGTCCTTCAAATTGTGGTTCAGCAACTTTCACAGAAACGACAGCTGTTAATCCTTCACGGAAATCATCACCATCAATTTCTATTTTCTCTCTTGCTAACATACCTGAATCTGTAGCATATTTTTTCAACGTACTTGTTAAACCACGTCTAAATCCAGAAAGATGAGTTCCACCTTCGTGCGTATTGATATTATTCACATACGCGTGAATATTTTCAGTATAAGAATTATTATAAGTTAGAGCAACCTCAACAGGAATACCATCTCTTTCTCCTTCAAAATAAATAACATCAGAAATAATTGTTTCTCTGTTTCTATCTAGATATTGAGCAAATTCTTTTAATCCCCCTTCAGAATGAAACATTGTTGACATTGGTTTCCCGTTATCATCAATATTTCTTAAATCAGTTAATGAGATATGAATACCTTTATTTAAGAAAGCTAACTCACGCATACGAGCAGCTAAAGTATCGTAATTATAAATTGTTTCATCAAAGATTGTAGAATCTGGCTTAAAAGTAACGTATGTACCCGTTTTATCAGAAACACCGATTTCTTTTACATCATACAATGGCTTTCCAATACTGTATTCCTGTTGAAAAATCTTACCTTCTCTATGAACAATCGCTGATAAATGAATTGAAAGAGCATTTACACAAGAAACACCTACACCGTGCAATCCTCCTGATACTTTATAAGTATCTTTATCAAATTTACCACCAGCGTGAAGAACAGTCATTACTATCTCTAAAGATGACTTTTTTTCTTTCGTATGCATTCCTGTAGGAATACCACGTCCATTATCTTTTACAGTAATAGATTCATCTTCGTTTATGAAAACATCAATTGTATCACAATGACCTCCCATTGCTTCATCAATAGAATTATCTACAACTTCGTATACCAAATGATGTAATCCTTTAATACCAACATCACCAATATACATTGCTGGTCTTTTACGAACAGCTTCTAATCCTTCTAGGATTTGAATATTATCCGCTGAATAATCTTGATTCTTTAATTCTTCACTCATATAAAGTATCCCTTTGGAAATAATAGTAATAGTTTAACGCGCAAAAATAGACAATGAAAGACGAATATCATAGTTAAAAACTCAAAACAAAAGTTGATTTATCAACATTCTATTGACAATTATTATTACAAAACTTAATTCTAAATAACCTTTTCA
>CANCQX010000058.1 GCA_947380375.1 Flavobacteriales bacterium | reverse complement strand
GATGGTAAAACTAAAACAGAATTAGTAAGAAGAACTGGTTACTGGGAAAAAGATTTAGTGAACCCAAAAATTACTACAACTAAATTTGATGCAGGTTTATTTTATAAATTTAAAAATGACTCGAAAATTAGTTATACCTATAGAGCAGGTGCTATAGATGGTGTTTTTCAAAGAGGGAATAAAATTCAATTGAACAATGTTTTATTACAAAGTCATGCGTTAGAATTTAAAGGAAAAAAATTAACTGCTAAAGTATATTCTAATTCAGAAACAACTGGTAATTCATTCAATTTGAAGCCAATGGCGGATAATTTAGATTTGACATTTAAAGATAATACGAAATGGAAAACTGATTACCAAACTGCTTTAGCTTCTGCTTACGCATCAAATGGACAGGATTTAGTTGCTGCTAATACTGCTGCAAGAGCTGCTGCGGATGCAGGTAGACTAGAACCAGGATCTGATGCTTTTAATGATGCAAAAGCAACAATTAGAGATATTAATAACTGGGATCACCCTTCAATTTATTCATATGTTCAAAAACAAGATCCAAATAATACAACTGGAGGAGCCAAATTATATCAAAACAGTAGATTGTATCACGGTGAGGTTCAGTATGATTTATCTTCATTTGTAAAAGATTTTGCTAAAATTCAATTAGGAGCGGATGGAAGAGTATACGATGTAATTCCTGACGGAAACAATTTTGTTGATTTTTCAAAAAGTATTTCTACAAGAACTCAGCCAGGTGGAAAAGATGTATATTATTCAAAATTTGGTGGTTTTTTACAAGCAAGTAAAGAGTTATTTGATGAAAAGTTAAAAGTTGTAGGTTCTATTCGTTACGATAAAAACTTGGCTTTTGATGGAAAATGGAATCCACGTTTAGCAGTTGTATACTCTCCTGTAAAAAATCAAACAATTCGTTTATCAGCTCAAAATGGATACCGTTTCCCTGCATTATTTGAAGCATTATCTTATGTTAATAATGGTGGTGTAAGACGTGTAGGTGGTTTATCTCAAGTGAATGATAGTTTGAATTTCTTGCAAAACTCTTATACTCAAGCTTCTGTTGATGCTTTTGTTAAAGCGGTTGGAAGTAATAAAACAGATGCTAATATTGAAGCAAACAGAAGTTTATTAGTTGCTGCTAATATTCAAAATATGCAACCAGAAAGAGTTCAAGCATTAGATTTTGGTTACAAAGCAATTTTATTCAATAATAAATTTGTTGTTGATGCTGATTTCTATTACAATCAATATACTAATTTCTTAGGTCAAATTGAAGTTGCTGTGCCTACTACAAGTTCAAGTAATATAACATTACAAGATCAAATTGGTACATTTGCTGCAGCTAAAGATGTTTTAAATACACCAACAAAATATAGAGTTTATGCTAATTCTACGAATACTTTTAATGGTTATGGATCAGCAATTCGTTTGAGTTATAACTTCTTTAAAAAATATTCAATCTCTACTAATTTCAATTATAATGATTTCCAAGCGAAAAATACTACTGATGTTTTCGGAGCGAAAAGTAATACATTCACAGGTTTTAATACACCAAAATATTCTGTAAATGTTCAGTTTGGTAACCGTGAATTGTTCAAAAACTTTGGTTTCAATATCGTATGGAAATGGCAAGATGCTTATGACTGGAACAGTCCTTTAGCTAATGGTAGAGTTGCTTCTTTAAATAATTTTGATGCGCAAGTTTCTTACAAATTAGAGAAATTGAAAACTCAAGTAAAATTGGGAGGAACAAATATCTTTAACCAACGTTATGTGCAATATGCTGCAGGACCAACAATTGGTGCTCTTTACTATTTAAGTCTTACTTTTGATGCTCCTTTTGAAGGGAAAAGAAAATAGAATTAAGTGTTAAAATAAATTAATTGCTTATCTCCCGATTTATATCGGGAGATTTTGCAGTAAAAGTTAAAGGTTAAATGAAGAAATGTTTTTTTATCGTAGTTTTAGGTTTGATTTCTTCGAGTTATTTATATTCTCAAGAAGAATTAAAGACGAGTTTAAATATCGAAGGTCAGTTTGCTATATCGACTGATGGTAAAGGGGTTTTTGTGAATATGGGTGGTCCAAATATTAAATTTAGTTTTTCAAAGTTTAATGTTTCATTAAATATGTTCCCAACACTTCGTTTTCAGGAAGATAAAGTGAAAAGCTTTGTTACGCCAATGTTAGGTTTTGGTACTCAAATTTATTTTTTAAAAGATAAAAGAGTGTTATTAGCTTTCCCGACTTATTACAATAGCGCTACAAATAAGTGGAATTTCACTGCAGGAATAGGTTACGTATTGACTAAAAAGAAAAAATAAAAATATTATTAAAGTTGAATGACGACATTAAAAAAAGATAAAAACGAGTTATTTCCAGTCTTTTTAAAGCTGAATTATCTTTCTGTTTTAATTATTGGTGGAGGAAAAGTTGGTTTAGAAAAATTGACAGCTATTTTATCTAATTCACCAAAAAGTAAAGTTACCATTGTAGCCGAATCATTTATTGATGAATTAATTCAATACGTTGATACTTTTACAAATGTTGAAATAATTAAAGATACTTTTAACTCAGATTATTTAGAAGGAAAGCAAGTTGTTATTTCTGCTATTAATGATATTGATACAGCTTTACAAATAAAGAAAATTGTTAACGAAAAAGGAATTTTATTCAATTCAGCAGATAAACCTGAATTATGCGATTTTTATTTAGGTTCAACAGTTACAAAAGGAAATTTAAAGATTGGAATTTCTACCAACGGAAAATCGCCAACCGTTGCTAAACGCTTGAAAGAGATTTTTAATGAAAATATCCCTGAAGAAATCGATAATTCGCTTATAAATTTAAGTAAAATCAGAAATCATTTGAAAGGCGATTTTCAACAAAAAATTATTGAATTAGATAAAATAACAAGCGAATTAAAAGATAAAAAAGCAAGAGCTTGGTATCTTTTTAGTTTCAAGAAATTGATAGGATATGTAGCTTCTATTTTAGGAATAATGTTAGCTGGACATTTATTGTTCTCCATTTTTCCTTTATCAGAGATTTGGCAACATGCTAATAATTCTTTTTCAACATTAGATATACAATTTGTATACTATATGATAGGAGGATTTATAGCGCAAATGATCGATGGTGCTTTAGGTATGGCATACGGAGTAAGTGCCTCCACTTTTTTAATGTCATTAGGAGTAACGCCTGCTGTAGCTAGTATGAGTGTTCATACCTCAGAGATATTTACTAGTGGTGTTTCAGGATTTATGCATTTAAGGTTTGGAAATGTTCATACGAAACTTTTTAAATCAATTTTAATTCCTGGAGTTATAGGTGCTATTTTAGGAGCTTATATTTTATCAGAATTTGAACAATATAATACGATAATTAAGCCATTAGTTGGAGTTTATACATTAATTTTAGGGATTATTATAATAAGAAAAGTAGTTAAGAAAAGTAATAAGCGAAAAAATGTAAAAAAAGTAGGTTGGCTGGCTGTTACAGGTGGTTTTTTAGACTCAATAGGTGGCGGTGGATGGGGGCCAGTAGTTTCGTCAACTTTGATAGCGAGTGGTAAGAATCCTAGATTGATAATTGGGTCTGTAAATTTGGCAGAATTTTTCATTTCTTTAGCTAGTTCTTTTACTTTTTTCACTATAATTGGAGGATCACATTGGCAACCTATATTAGGTTTAATTTTAGGAGGTGTTTGTGCAGCGCCAATTGCTGCTCATTTATCAAAAAAATTAAATGTGAAAGCAATGATGATAATGGTCGGTATAGTAATCATTGTTGTAAGTTTAAGAACAATAATATTAACCTTAATAAAATAAAAGATGAAGAAAGTGTTTTTAAGTGATTCTGGACCAGTTACATCAGACTCAATTTATAGTTTTTGGAGATGGATTGAATCTTCAGATTTAAATGTTTCTAATATTGAAGAAATTACTAATTATTGTCTTGAATTAGGGGTTAATTCTTTTGATTTATCCAATTCTTATGGTTTTGGTCAAACAGAGGAATTATTTGGAAAAGTATTAGAGAACAAATCAATTAAAAGAGAAGACATTGTTTTATTTTCTAAATGTGGTTATAAATCACATGAAGTTGGTTCAAATAGAGTAGTATACAATCAACTTACAGAAAAATACATCAATAAAAGTGTAGATGATTCACTGAAAAAATTGAAAACTGATTACATTGATGTTTTCCTTTTGAATGAGTTTGATCCATTAATGAAATCTGAAGAAGTAGTTTCTGCTTTAACAACTTTAGTTTTTAAAGGAAAAGTTAAACATATCGGACTTTCAGGATTTAATGTATTTCAACATAAACAATTGGCTAATTTTTCATTGGATATAGTTACTAATCATTTTGAATTAAATTTATTCAATACATCCGCAATTCATGATGGACGTTTAGATTTTATCAAAGAACAATATGCTAAACCAATGGCTTGGGCACCTTTAGCTGATGGGAGAATTTTAAATGGAACAGATTCTGAAGCAATTGTTATTCGTTCTGTTTTAGATGATTTATCTGTAAAATACAATTCAAACATTGAACAAATCGCTGTTGCTTGGATACACAAATTAGGTGCATTACCAATAATTGGAAGTTTAAACAAAGAAAGAATTAAAAATGCCGCTACAGCTAGTGATATTAATTTATCTCACGAAGATTGGCATAAAATATATAATGTGACTAAGAAATAGCAGTTAGGTTTTAGTCCCGATAGCTAACGGGAGTGATTTGCGATTTGTATTTTAAGATTTAAAAAGATTGATGATAGAAAAATTAAAAAATATTGAAGAGTTAAGTTTAGTAGATATTCTAAAAAAAATAGCTACTGAATTTGGTGAAAGAGCTGCTTTTTCAACTAGTTTGAGTTTTGAAGATCAGGTCATTACACATCATATCTTTTCGAATGATTTACCTATACGTGTTTTTACTTTAGACACAGGTCGTCTATTTCCAGAAACCTATGGCGTTTTTAATCGAACATTGGATCGTTATAAAAAGAAAATAGAAGTATTTTCTCCAAAACACGAAGGAGTAGAAAAAATGGTAACTGAGAAGGGACCATTGAGTTTTTATACTTCATTAGAAAACAGAAAAGAATGTTGTTTTATTAGAAAAATTGAACCATTAGACAGAGCATTACAAAATGTAGACTGTTGGATAACAGGTTTAAGAGCGGAACAATCTGATAATAGAAACAATATGTCGATTACAGAAATAGATTCTCAACGAAATATCGTGAAAGTTCATCCTATTTTTAATTGGACATTTGATGAGGTTAAAAATGAAATTAAGGAATTTAATATTCCATACAATTCATTACACGATAAAGGTTTTGTAAGTATCGGTTGTCAACCATGTACAAGAGCCGTTCAAGAAGGGGAAGATTTCCGTGCCGGAAGATGGTGGTGGGAGAATAATGATAAAAAAGAATGCGGATTGCATTCGTGATGACCGAAATGGTTATTACTCGTTAGAGACGCAAAATTTTGCGTCTCAACATTTTTTTTAAAATGAAAAAATAAAAAATGAAGAAATTAGATTATTTAGACGAATTAGAAGCAGAAGCGATTTATATCATGCGAGAAGTGGCGGGGCAATTTGATAAACCAGCCTTGTTATTCAGTGGTGGTAAAGATAGTATTTGCCTTGTTCATTTAGCATTAAAAGCTTTTCGTCCTGGAAAATTTCCATTTCCATTAGTTCACGTGGATACAGGACATAATTCACCAGAAGTAATTGAATACAGAGATAATTTAGCAGAAAAATTAGGAGAAAAACTAATTGTTCGTAAAGTTGAAGATACAATCAAAGCTAGAAATCTTCAAGATGGAAAGGGGAAATTTCCAAGTAGAAATGGTTTACAAACCTATACATTATTAGATGTAATCGAAGAATTCGAGTTCGACGCATGTATTGGTGGAGCAAGAAGAGACGAAGAAAAAGCGAGAGCTAAAGAAAGAATTTTTTCAGTAAGAGATGAATTCGGTCAATGGGATCCTAAAAAGCAACGACCAGAATTATGGAGTATTTACAACGGTAAGGTTGATAAAGGAGAAAATGTAAGAGTTTTCCCAATTAGTAACTGGACAGAGCTTGATGTTTGGAATTATATTAAACGTGAAAATATTGAATTACCGTCTATTTATTTCACCCATGAAAGAGAATGCGTTTTAACAGATGCAGGTCAATTAATGGCAAATAATGAATTCTTGACATTAGACGAAACAGATGTTCTAGTAACAAGAAAGGTTCGTTACAGAACAGTAGGCGATATGACATGTACAGCAGCAGTAGAAAGTGAAGCTTATACCGTTGATGAAATCATTGCTGAATTAAAAAGTTCAAAAATAAGTGAGCGTGGAGCAACACGTATGGATGACAGAGTAAGCGAAGCAGCAATGGAAGATCGCAAAAAAGGTGGGTATTTTTAAGTAGTTATTAGTGTTTAGTAATTAGTACTTAGAAATTAGTTACTAGTTGAAATATAGACGAAATTAAATATTGAAAATAAAATTTGTTTTTAGGGAGTGGTTATTCTAATAACTAATACCTAACAACTAACAACTAATAAAAAAATGGAATTATTAAGATTTTTCACAGCAGGTAACGTTGACGATGGAAAAAGTACCCTTATCGGACGTTTGTTATTTGATAGCAATTCAATATCAACAGATATTATTGAAACATTAACGAAGCAAAGTAAATCAACAGGAGTTGATGCGGACATCGATTTAGCTTTGTTAACAGATGGCTTACGTGCTGAAAGAGAGCAAGGTATTACAATAGATGTTGCCTATAAATATTTCAGTACAGACAAACGAAAATTCATCATTGCCGATACCCCAGGCCATATACAATATACACGTAATATGTTTACTGGTGCTTCGAATGCTGATTTAGCAATTATTTTAGTTGATGCAAGAAATGGCATAACAGACCAAACAAAACGTCATAGTATTATTTCTTCTATTTTAGGAATTCCTCACGTTTTGGTTTGTATAAATAAAATGGATTTAGTTGATTTTAAAGAAGAAGTATTTAATCAAATAGAAGCTGATTATATCAAATTTGCTGAACCTTTAAAATTGAATAAAATTTCTTTTATTCCAGCGAGTGCTTTAGCAGGGGATAATGTTGTTAAATCTTCTGATAAAATGCCTTGGTTCAAAGGAGAGTCTTTATTAGATTTTTTAGAAAATGTTGAAATCGCTGAAGATAAGGAGATTAAAGAACCTCGTTTTCAGGTTCAATATGTAATTCGTCCGCAAACGACTGAACTTCATGATTATAGAGGTTATGCGGGAAGTGTGTTAAGTGGAACCTTTAAAAAAGGGGATAAGGTTAAGATTTTCCCTTCAGAATTAGAATCTGAAATCGAGAAAATTGAGAAAAATGGTGTTGAATTAGAGGAAGCTCATATCGCTGAACCAATAATTATTCATTTAAAAGATAATATTGACATCAGTAGAGGAAGTACAATTGTACCAATTGATGAATTACCAACTTCAGAAAAAGAAATCGAAGCGACAATTTGTTGGATGGATAATACATCTTTTCAATCAGGACAAAAATTGCTTTTACAACAAAATAGTTTTAAAACGAAGGCTGTAATTAAGGAGATTGAAAGTAAAATTGATATTCATTTATATACCGATATAGAAAGTGATGGTGTAATTAATTTAAATGATATCTGCAAAGTGAGATTAAAAACAGCAGACACTGTAAGTTTTGATTCCTATAGAAAAAATAGAAAAACAGGAGCATTTATATTGGTGAATGAAAATACTAACAGCACAGTAGCTGCAGGCGTTATTGGATAATATGGTTCGTACGTTTCGTAGATACGCGATTAATCGCATATCTACGAAACGTACGAACGTAAAAAAACAAAAAATGAACAATTTCATAAACGAATTATATCAAAAGCACACAGAGAAGACAGTTTTACCGTCTCCTTTGTTGGTCAATACGTTTATTGAAACTTTGATGTCTATTTTATTCCCTACATATAATAATAAGGTTTTTGCCGGGAAAGAAAAATTAGAGGAGGAGATTGAGAAGAATAAAAAGCAGTTAAATATTCTTTTGTTACATGTTCAAGATTTATTGGAAAGAGATTCATTAGAAATAGGAGAAGATTTTTTCAATCAATTGCCTTTAATTTACAAATTGTTAATGTTGGATGCAGATGCTATTGAAGCGGGTGATCCTGCAGCTACAAGTAGAGATGAAGTAATGCGTTCTTATCCTGGATTTTATGCTATTAGTATTTATAGAATAGCGAATGGGTTGAGTAAACTAGGAGTTCCTTTTATTCCAAGAATTTTAACTGAAATTGCACATAGTAAAACAGGAATTGATATTCATCCAAATGCTACAATTGGGGAATCATTTTTTATTGATCATGGAACGGGAGTCGTAATTGGAGAAACGACTAATATTGGTAATTTTGTTAAAATTTATCAAGGAGTTACATTAGGAGCTTTAAGTGTGAAAAAGGAAATGGCAGAAACCAAACGTCATCCAACTATTGAAGATAATGTAGTTATTTATGCAGGAGCAACAATTTTGGGAGGAAAGACTATTATCGGGACAAATTCAACAATAGGTGGAAATGTGTGGATTACAAAAAGTGTAAAACCAGATTCTTTAGTATATCACAAACCAGAATTGAAAATAGAAGAAAATAAGTAATATGGCAAAATTAATTGATTTTATAGGGAATACGCCGTTGGTTGAATTGTCAGTTTTAAATTCAAAACCGAACGTTAAGCTTTATGGTAAATTAGAAGGTCATAATCCAGGTGGAAGTGTTAAAGACAGGGCTGCTTATGGTTTAATTAAAGGAGGTTTAGAAAGCGGATTAATAAAACCCGATTCTAAATTAATCGAAGCAACAAGTGGAAATACAGGTATAGCTTTGGCGATGATTGCTCGTTTGATGAAAATTGAAATTGAATTAGTTATGCCTGAAAATTCAACTCGTGAACGTGTTTTAACGATGCGAGCTTTTGGAGCAACTGTTACTTTAACTCCTGCAGAAGGAGGGATGGAAGCTTCAATTGATTACGCAAGAAATAAAGTTGAAAAAGAAGGGTATGTAATGTTGGATCAATTTGCAAACGAAAATAATCCTAAAATGCATTATCAAACTACTGGACCAGAAATATTTAGAGATACGGATGGAAAAGTTACTCATTTCGTTTCAGCAATGGGAACCACTGGAACTATTATGGGGGTTTCGAAGTATTTAAAAGAACAAAATTCAGAAATTCAAATTATAGGGGTTCAACCTGAAGATGGATCGAAAATTCCAGGAATTAGAAAATGGCCAGTTGAATATTTACCTAAAATTTTTGATCGTTCAAGAATAGACCAAGTAATTGAAGTATCTGACGTTGAAGCGAAAGCAATGGCTCAACGTTTAGCGAAAGAAGAAGGCGTTTTTGGAGGAATGAGTAGTGGAGGTGCAGTAGCAGCAGCTCTTAAATTAATTGAAAATATGGAAGAAGGAAATGTTGTTTGTATCATTTGCGATAGAGGCGACAAATACCTTTCAACCGATTTATTTGAGTAAAAAAATGACTTAGCTTGTCGTGTGACTGAGCTTGTCGAAGTCAGGGGGGGTAGAAAATAAAAATATTAACAAGTATAAACAAGCTATTAGTCTAAAGTCTAACAACTAAAAACTATTAGCTAACAACTAAAAAAGAATGATAGAGACAGATATTATTATTATCGGAGCAGGACCAGTAGGTTTATTTACAGTTTTTGAAGCAGGACTTTTAAAATTGAAAACACATTTGATTGATTCATTGCCACAAGCAGGTGGTCAATGTTCAGAAATTTATCCAAAAAAACCAATTTATGATATACCAGGTTTTCCTTCTATTTTAGCAGGTGAATTAGTTGATAATTTGATGGAACAAGCATCTCCATTTAAACCAGGTTTTACATTGGGTGAAGCGGCAGCTGATATTGAAAAACTAGAGGATGGAAGTTTTATTGTAACAACCGTAAAAGGAACGAAGCACCACGCTCCAATTGTAATGATAGCAGGTGGGTTAGGAGTTTTTGAACCAAGAAAACCACCTATTTCAAATATTACAGATTTTGAAGATAAAGGAGTTGAATACATTATAAAAGATCCAGCTTTCTACCAAGATAAAAAATGTGTTATCGCTGGAGGAGGAGATTCTGCTTTGGATTGGTCTATTTATCTTGTTGAAAATCAAATAGCTTCAGAGGTAACTTTAGTACACAGAAATAGCTCATTTAGAGGACATTTAGATTCTGTTCAAAAAGTAATCGATATGGCAGAATCAGGAAGGATTAATTTAATAACTGAATCTGAAGTTGTTGGTTTATCTGGAGATTCAAAATTAGACAAAGTAATTGTAAACCATTTAAAAGATGGAGAAATTGCTGTAGAAGCAGATCATTTCATTCCATTATTTGGATTAAAACCAAGTTTAGGGCCAATTGCTAGTTGGGGATTAGAAATTGAAAAAAGTGCTATTAAGGTTGATACGTTAGATTATTCAACAAATATTCCAGGAATTTACGCAATTGGTGATGTGAATACATACGAAGGAAAATTGAAATTAATTTTGTGTGGTTTTCACGAAGGAACAATTGCGGTTCAATCAGCATTCGCAAGAATTCACCCAGATAAAAAGAATGTATTGAAATACACGACTGTAAACGGGGTTACTGGATTTTAATCATATACCGAGGGACATTGTATGCAATGTCTTAATTTAAAAATCGTTTCATATTAAAATGGAACGATTTTTTTGTATCATTGCATTGAGATATAATGAGCAAAATTCTATACATAATAGCAGGTTGTAATGGAGCGGGAAAAACTACTGCTTCCTTTACAATCTTACCCGAAATTTTAGAATGTAAAGATTTTGTAAATGCAGATGAGATAGCGAAAGGATTGTCACCTTTTCAACCCGAAAAAGTATCTATTGAAGCGGGTAGAATTATGTTAAAGCGAGTGGATGAGTTGTTACAAGCAGGAGGAACTTTTGCCTTAGAGACAACAATGGCAACTAAAAGCTATAAAAACAAGATAAAATTTGCTCAATCACAAGGATATAAGGTAGAACTTTTGTTCTTTTGGTTAAGAAAGGTCGATTTAGCTGTAGAAAGAGTGAAAATAAGAGTTAGTGAAGGAGGACATAATATTCCTGAAGACGTAATTCGAAGAAGATATGTGAACGGAATTAAGAATTTATTCGAAATTTATCTTCCGATTGTTGATGAAGCATTGGTGTTTGATAATTCGGATGTTGAACCTCAACTGATAATGTTAAAAAATTTAGAATCTGGGGTTTTTATTAAAAATAAAATTAAATTTGTATCATTAAAGAATTCTATAAATATATGAAATCTGATAAAAGAAGTCCAGAGCAAATTAAAATATTAGAAGGAATGGACAAAGTCTATGAAAAACTAATAGAGTTCAAAAAACGAATGAATAGCGAATTAGTAATTATCAAAAAAGGTAAAATCGTTAAAGTGAAACCTTGAAATTCAGTTTTTAGATTGGATTTTAATCTAAATTTAAGATAAAATATTAATTAGGGACAAGTCAAATCTTGTCCTTTTTTTATTGATCAAGTTCGAAGTAAAATAATGTAAATATCAAAAAGTAAATGACATTAAAAAATACATTCATTCAATCTCAAATAACAGTTTCAAATTCAGGAATTGTATTAATTGGACCTTATATAAAACCATTGTTCACTCGCTTAGGTCTTTTAATAGATAATGAATTTACAAATAAAGAGAGTCAGGAAAAAGCAGTTTTATTATTGCATTATATAACTTCGGGGAATGTTCTTGTAAACGATAATAATGAATTAGCTTTGTTAAAAATACTTTGCGGAATTAATCCATTAGAAGATTTTGAAATAGATAATCAACTACAAAACGACGAAATTGAAACAATTAATTCAATGTTGGTTAGTGTTTTAAATAAATGGAATACATTGAGCACATCCACTATTGATGATTTTAGAGAATTTTTTTTAAACAGAGTAGGTGATTTAACAGAGGATGAAAAGGCATATATATTATTAGTAGATAAAAAACCATATGACGTATTATTGGATTCATTACCATGGGAGTATAAATCTATTAAACTACCTTGGATGAAAAAAATCGTACTTATTTCTTTGAGTTAATAGTAAAAAATATGAAAAATAGAATAGAAAAAAATATGAAACCAAAATTTACTACTTATCAAATAGTAGTTATAACTGTTTTAGCATTAACCCAATTTACGGTTGTTTTAGATTTTATGGTGATGTCTCCATTGGGAGATCAATTAATGAAGTCGATGTCTTTGACTACAGCACAATTTGGAGTTGCTGTATTTTCATATGCTTTTAGTGCTGGTATTTCTGGTTTCTTAACTGCAGGTTTTGCAGATAGTTTCGATCGAAAAAAATTATTATTATTCTTCTATATTGGATTTATTTTAGGTACACTTTTTTGTGGTTTGGTTACAAATTACCCAATGCTGATTGCTGCAAGAATTATCACAGGTTTATTTGGAGGGGTAATCGGTTCGATATCAATGGCAATTGTTTCAGATTTGTTTTCAATTGAACAAAGAGGTCGTGTAATGGGATTTATGCAAATGGGATTTGGTACAAGTCAAGTTTTGGGTATTCCAATTAGTTTATTTATTGCTAATAAATGGGGGTGGCAATCACCTTTCTTTATGATTGTTGGTTTAGCTACTATTGTTTGTATAGTTATTTGGATTCGTTTGAAACCAATTACAAAGCATTTAGAAATTAAAAACAAAAACAATGCATTAAAGCATTTATGGCATACTATTTCTCAGCGAAATTACAGAATTGGATTTATGGCCACTGCATTGATGTCACTTGGTGGTTTTATGATTATGCCTTGGGGAAGTGTATATGCAATTAATAATTTAAATGTAACCAAAGAACAACTTCCCGTTTTATTTATGATAGCAGGAATTGCAACTTTATTAATAATGCCTGTAATCGGAAAATTAAGTGATAAAATTGATAAGTTTAATTTATTTGCCATAGCTTCCATTTGGATGATTATAGTAGTTATAATTTACTCAAATTTAATTCCCGTTCCATTTTGGATAGTAGTTGTATTGAATGTTTTAATGATGATGGGGGTAATGGCTCGAATGGTTCCTTCTATTGCACTTGTTTCAGCTCTACCTCAATTGCATGATAGAGGTGCATTTATGAGTATTAATTCATCATTACAACAATTAGCTGGTGGAATTGCCGCTGCAATAGGAGGGATGATAGTTGTACAAAAAGATAATTTCAGCCCAATAGAGAATTATGATATTTTAGGATTGGTAGTAGCTGTTTTTGTAGTTATATGCATCTTTATGTTGAGAAGAGTTAGCCGAATAGTGAAATCTAAAGTGTGACGTATTATAAGGAAGTTTTCAAATTGAAAATACATTAACTGTAACTGATAAAAGATGTAATTATTTTTTTTATTCTCATTTTTTTTATTAAATAAATTGTCTATTTGTTTTTTTAATAAGTTATATTTTTTAAATTTACGGATTAATTAATTATTAACTAAAAAGTATATTTATGAAAAAAAAATTACTAAGTATTGCTTTGGTAGGATTTGCTTTTGTAGCGTCTTCTCAGACAACAATATTTCATGAAGATTTCAATAGCTACACTAGTGGTACTGATTTATCTTCTGATTTAACGGGCGCTTCACCTGGACAGGGTGGTTGGACTACTAAAACTTTATTGAATGGTCGTAATTCGGCTACACAAATATTTACTATAGATCCAAGTACAAATGATAATGGTTTGGAAATTACTGGATATGAACTTGCTAATACTACTCCTACTAGTTCAACTAGAAGTGTATCTCATAATTTCACAACTGCTTGGGCTAACAGACCAACAGGTCAAAATTTTTTCAATTTTGAATTTCTAATGAATGTAGGAGGTATTACTACAAGTACGAATAATTTTACTTCATATGTTGTAGATCAAAGTGGACAAATTTTAATGGGAGTAAGATTTGATTACGCAACTAGAGAAATTTATGGATTAGTTTATGATGAAGTTACTCCTGCTACTACCCCTGCTACTTTTGATGCTGGTGGTGTACCACTTGGTGCTGCTTTTTCCAAATTAAAACTTAATGATAATGATCAACTTATAAGAGTTGGTATAGGTTTTGATGTTCTTACAGGAGATTTTTATATTGGAATTACAGGTGTAACTGAAACTTTAGATGGTATGTTGTGGGCTGTTTCTGCTCCATTGATAGGTAAGATTCCTTATAAGGTTCAATTTTTAGCAATCGCGGGTGTTGATAATATTGATTTAGCTTCTATTAAAATCGATGATATTAATGTTAAAGCACAAAGTTGTATATTCCCTGTTTCAAGTGAATTTAAATATAATGCAATTTCAGCTTGTGTTGGTTCTGCAGATTTGACTCCTGAATTAATAACTACTGCTAGTACAGGAACTTTTACAGTAACTCCTTCTACTGGATTAACAATTAATTCAACAACAGGTGTTATTAATATGACAACTGCTACTGCTGGAACTTATACTATTAAGTATACAACTAATGATGATCAAAATTTAGGTATGTGTCCTGATTTTCATTCTGAGCAAATAGAAATTAAGTCTTCTCCAGTAGCAACTATTTCTGCAAGTGGAGCAACTACGTTTTGTCAAGGTTCTCCAGTTCAAGTTACATTGACATCTTCAACAGGGAATTCATATGAATGGAAAAAAGATGCAACAACTTTAGGTTCTTCAAATACTCAGGCAGTAACTGAAGCTGGAAGTTATACTGTGAAAGTAACAGGGTCAAATGGATGTTCTACTATTTCTTCTCCAACTGTGGTTTCACTGAATCCAATTGTTACACCTCATTTTAATTCAGTTTCAGTTTGTACTGGATCAATAGCTTCTCTACCGACATCTTCTACTGATGCTACACCAATAACTGGTACTTGGACACCGTCCGTTGCTCCAATAACAACGGCAACTACTTATACATTTCATCCCTCACCAAATCAATGTGTAACATCAGCAATAGTTACTTCTGAAGTGCAAATAAATGCATTACCTATAGTATCAATTACTACAGTTGGTAATTCATTTTGTCAGGGAACTGCATTTACATTGACATCTTCAAATGGTTCTTCTTATGAGTGGAAAAAAGATGCTACAACTTTAGGTTCAGCAACTACTCAACAAGTAACTGAAGCGGGAAGTTATACAGTAAAAGTAACTGATGGAAATGGATGTTCTGCTGTTTCTTCTCCAAAGAGTCTAACAATAGACGCTTTACCTACAGCATCAATTTCTACTAATACTTCAACTACATTTTGTCAAGGTAGTTCGGTTTTGTTGACATCTTCAACTGGAAATTCTTATGAGTGGAAAAAAGATGCTACAACTTTAGGTTCTTTAATTACTCAAGCAGTAACTGAAGCAGGAAGTTATACTGTAAAAGTTACAGGTGTAAATGGATGTTCTGCTGTATCTTCTGCAACTGTTGTTACGGTAAATACTAAAGTAACCCCAACATTTAATTTAAGTGATAATGTTTTTAAAGGTGCTGCAGCAATTACTTTACCAACAAGTTCTACTAACGTACCAGCGATTACAGGTACATGGTCTAAAGGTTCGTCAAGTGCAATAGTTTCTTCTATAGCAACTTCTACACTTGGTGCAATTGTTTATACATTTACACCTTCATCTTCATTCTGTGCTACAAATTATACTAAAACAATTAATTGTGTTGTTGGTATTGAAGAAACTATTATTTCTCCATTCACAATTTATCCAAATCCAACAAATGATGTAATTTCTGTTTCATTCTCTGAATTAACTTCAAGAAATGGTACAATTAGATTCATCTCTGCTGATGGTAAATTAATTGAATCAAGAGAATATACTAACTCTTCAGTTGAAACGTTTGATGTTAAAACATTAAATCCAGGTATCTATTTCTTACAAATAGATAACTCAACTGAAAAAGTGATTGTTCAATAATACATTTTCAATTTAAATACAAAAGGGCTTTCAAATTTTGAAAGCCCTTTTGCTTTTACCCCCAACCACAATCTGAATCTATACCCCAACCTCAACTTCAATATTAATCTCAACCTTAATCTAAATTAAAACTTGCTTTAACAGAAAATTTATCTATCTTTGCATCTCAAATTAATTTATTTATTAACTGAGGTTTCGTACTTCAACTTATAAAACAAAATGGCAACACGTATTAGATTACAAAGACACGGGAAAAAAGGTAAACCATTTTTCCATTTAGTAGCTGCAGATTCAAGAGCTAGAAGAGATGGTAAATTCATCGAAAAATTAGGAACTTATAACCCTAATACAAATCCAGCAACTATCGAAATGAATTTCGATCGTACTTTACACTGGGTTCAAGTTGGTGCTGAAATGTCAGATACAGCTCGTGCAATTCTTTCTTACAAAGGTATTCTTTACAAAAATCACTTAGTGAACGGTGTTAAAAAAGGTGCTTTAACATTGGAAGATGTTGAAACTAGATTTGCTGCATGGGAAGCTGAGAAAAACTCAAAAATTGATGCTAAAAAAGCAGGTTTAGGTCAGTCAGTTGAAGCTATAAAAGCTGAAAGATTGAAAGTTGAAACTGCTGCTAATGCTGCAAAAGCAAAAGCAATTGAATTAAAAAACACTCCTGTTGTAGAAGAAGTAGCAGTTGAAGAAGAAGTAGCTGAAGAAGCTCCTGAAGCATCATCTGAAGAAACTACTGAAGAAAATTCAGCAGAATAAAAAAATTGTGAATGAATAAAGCAGAATGCTTTCATTTAGGACACGTAGCGAAACTTCACGGATTTAAAGGTGAAGTTTCGTTGTTTTTAGACGTTACCACTCCTAGCGATTATACTAAAATTGAAAGTATTTATATTGATATTAATGATCAATTAACACCTTTCTTTATAGAATCTTTCATTTTAAAAAACCACCCTTTTGCTTTAGTGAAATTTGAAGGTGTAAATAATGAAACAGATGCAAAAATAATTGACCATAAAGAATTATACCTACCATTAACTTTTCTAAAAAAACTTTCAGGAACAAATTTTTATGATCATGAAGTAGTTGGTTTCAAATGTATTGACGTTAATTATGGAGAAGTTGGTGTTATTGAAGGTGTAATTGATTTATCTATTAATCCATTACTTCAAATAATAAATGGAGAAAAAGAAGTTTTAGTACCGTTGATTAAAAATTTGGTAACTAAAGTTGATAGAGAGAATAAGGAATTACACATTTCAGCTCCAGCAGGACTTATAGAATTATATCTAGATTAATCCTAAGTCTCAACCTCAACCTTTATCTTAATATGAATTTTTTAGATGTCAATTTTTCGATTTAAAGAATTTGCAATAATTCAAGATAGTTCAGCTATGAAAGTTGGGACTGATGCAATGATTTTAGGTTCGCTTGTTGATGTTGATTTAAACGGAAAATGTTTAGAGATTGGAACTGGAACAGGTGTAATTTCTTTAATGCTTTTACAACGTTCACCAAAACTATTTATTACCGCTATAGATATTGATGCTGTAAGTAGTGAAGAAGCAATTCAAAATTTTTCAAATTCACCTTGGAGTTCTAGAGTGAATGGTGTACAATGTGATTTTCTTAATTATGCTTTTGAAACTAAATTTGATTTGATTGTTTCAAATCCACCTTATTTTGAAAATGGGTTATTAAATACTTCTAAAAGAAAAGCAGTTACACGACACGAAGATAGTTTACCACTAATTAATTTATTTGAGAAAAGTAGTAAACTTCTTACTGATAAAGGAAATTTTTGGTTGATTTTACCTTTTGAAACTGCATCAAAGTGGAAAAATAGATCCAAAGATTTTGATTTTTTTTGTAAAGTTGAAGTAACCATTTATGGGAAATCGAATTTACCTAAAAGAACCGTTTTTTGTTTCTCGAAAGAAGAAGTAGAATGTATTCAAAAGGAATTAATTATTCGTAATGACGATAATACATATACAGATCAATACAAATTATTGACTTTTGATTTTCATGGTGTGAAATTGTAGAGAAAATCGAATTCAGGTTTAAAGTTTGTATTTTATTTATTGTATTTAAAACTTTCAAGTTTGCTCATAGTTAGTTTCTTTTAATACTTTTGTAGTGAATTTTAAAAGAAATATGTATTTCTATAATGAACAATAAAATTGTCTTTTTATTTTTTTTTCTAGGTTTTTCCAATCAATTTATAGCCCAATTAAATTGGGGGATAGAGTTTACACCTAAAGTTGGTTTTTTAATTGGTCAACGTGGAGAAATTGCAAATCTGCCAAGATCTCATACATTCGCAAGTGAAATAACCTATATAATCTATACAAATGGGAAAAAAAAATGGCATAAAGTATATGGTTTTCCAAATGTCGGCATCACACTTTTCAATGCTTCAGTTGGAAACAAAGAAGTTTTAGGTGATTTTAATGGATCTTATGGGTTTATTGAATTTCCTTTAATTAAAACTAAAAGATTTCAATTTTTCACTAAATTAGGGAGTGGATTAGCTTATGCTTCAAAAGTTTATGACCCAGTTTTGAATCCTAAAAATGGAGTTATAAGTGCTCATGTAAATGCATTAGTTTGTTTTGGGATTAAAAATAAGTTTATAATTAATAAAAATCAACAATTACACCTTGGTTTAGATTTAACTCATTGTTCGAATGGAGCTTTTAAAGTACCTAATATTGGGATTAATATGCCATTTATTAGTTTAGGATATAGTTATAGGTTTAAAACGACTGATTATAATAAACTAGAAGATAAGAGGTTAATTTTTAATAAGTTTTTCTATGGAATAACTGGAATTTTATCGTCAAAAGAAATTTTTCCTACAGGTCAAGGTAGTTCAATGATTTATGGTTTGAGTTTATTTGCGAGACGATTTGTAAAACCAAAAGCTGGAATTGAATTTTCAATGGATATTATTTCAAAACAATCAATTTTAAAATATAAGCCAGAAATTCAGAAAACACAAT
The DNA here is from genome assembly GCA_947380375.1 of Flavobacteriales bacterium. GTDB lineage: Bacteria > Bacteroidota > Bacteroidia > Flavobacteriales_D > Crocinitomicaceae > CAIUKX01. The sequence continues at coordinate 294 of CANCQX010000058.1, read as the reverse complement.
CAGACTTAATTCAACTTGGTCTCTTTTCGGGGTATCTTTTACCGTTGGATAGGTTTCATTTAATTATCGGAATGGGTATGAATGTTTTTGATAAATTTCAACCAGAATCTTTTCTTTATCACAAAATTGGTATGCGTTATTATTTTGATAATGGGATACATTTAAATGCTGTTTTGAGATCAAATTGGGCAAAAGCTGATTTTGCTGAATGGGGAATTGGTTATACATTTAATTATTTCACTAAATGAAAACGACTCAATTCATAATTGCTTCAGTTATTTTTTTCTTTTTTTA
>CANCQX010000057.1 GCA_947380375.1 Flavobacteriales bacterium | reverse complement strand
CAATAAAAACTTTGTACATTTGCGTATATGATTTTGAATAAGGAAAAAGCGTTAAAGGTAGCAGAATTTTTATTACAAATAAAAGCTGTAAAATTAGCTCCAAATAATCCATTTACATGGGCTTCAAGTTGGAAATCTCCAATATATTGCGATACAAGAGTAAGTCTTTCTTATCCTGCAATTAGAACTTTTATTAGACAAGCATATGCTGAAGCTATAAGAGAACATTTTGGAAAACCTGATGTTATTGCAGGAGTTGCAACTGGAGGAATTCCTCAAGGTGCATTAATAGCACAAGAACTTGGTATACCTTTTATATATGTACGAAGTGCACCAAAAGGTCATGGAATGGGTAATCAAGTTGAAGGTTATTTCGAGAAAGGACAGAAAGTGGTTGTAATTGAAGATTTGATTTCAACAGGAGGAAGTAGTTTAAAAGCTATTGACGCATTGAAAGATGCAGGATTAGAAATAAAAGGACTAATTGCCGTTTTCACTTATGGATTCAGTATGGCGGAAAAAGCATTTAAAAAAGCAGAAGTTCCGTTTTTAACTTTAACGAGTTATGATGTTTTAATAAAACAAGCATTAAAACAAGAATATATTCAAGAAAGTGATTTGGCATCTCTAAAAGACTGGAAGAAGAATCCTGATACTTGGAAAAACTAATTAAAAATGAAAATAGTAAGTACAAGAGTTGACGTAAATGCATCACAAGATGAAATATTTTCTTTTCTTATAAATTCTTCTAATTTAATATATCTATTACCTCAAGATAAAATTTCTGATTGGAAATCTACTGAAACTGAATGTTCTTTTAAAGCACAAGGAGGATTCTTAATTTCTTTGTTACAAAATGGAAGTGAAGGTAGAAGTAAGGTTTTTATGAAATCTGGAGAAAAATCACCTTTCCCATTTCAACTTACACTTTTTATAAATGACATAAATGGAAAATCAAATGGTCATATTGAGTTTGATGGTGAAGTTAATTTTTTCTTAAAAAAAATAGCAGAAAAACCACTTAACGAACTATTTAACCATATGGCAATTAAAATTCAAGAGTACTTTAAATAATAATAATTTCGATTAAAACTATTATTTAATTTTAAAAGATATTTCTTTTAAATCATACTTAAATATACCATGATTTCGTTCTATTATTAGTCTTCCAATTTCATCAATACCTATAGCAATCCCTTCAAATTCTCCATTTACATCGCTATAAATTGATTTTTTATTTAGTAACCATAAATTATTTAAATATTCTTCCTTTAAAAAATCAAAATTATTTTCTTGAACGAACTGCCAAATAACATTCATTTCACTTAACAATAAAAAAACAAACTCTTGAACTGAAAAAAAAACTCCCTTTTCAGTTTTAATACTGGTAGCGTTAATATCCCCAAAATGGACTTGATTAACATTTAAACCTATACCAACAATTGTCCCATTTAAATTTGATCCTTTAATTTGATTTTCAATTAAAATACCCGCAATCTTCTTTTTGTTTACAAAAATATCATTCGGCCATTTAATTTGAGACTCAACTCCTACTTTTTTTAATGCATTGTAAACAGAAATAGAAACAAATTCAGTTAAAACAAATTGATGATTTACTGACAGAATTGCAGAGTCTAAAAACATAGAAAAAATCAAGTTTTCACCTGGATTTGATAACCATTTCGAACCTCTTTGACCTTTTCCATTTATTTGTTCATCTGCCAATATTACCGTTCCATGTTCAATTTTACCGACATTGATTAGGTTGGCAATATAATTGTTAGTTGAATCAACAGATTCGATTTGTATTATTTTTTTACCGAGCATTTAACAATGATTGATATATAAAACGTTTTAAAGTCGAGTAAATTTAAAATTTAAAGTTAGATTTGTAGGTATTAAAATTAATAAATGAATAATAAAGAAAAAAATTCCCAATTACTTTGTGACACTATAGTAGAAGGGATGCAAGAGAATAAAGCACAAGACATCGTTATTTTAGATTTAAGAGATATTTCATCAGCAGTAGCTGACTTTTTCGTTATCTGTAGTGGTGAATCATCAACCCAAGTTGATGGTATTACATCATCTGTGGTTAGGCATACTCGTAAAGAAATTCAAGACCGTCCTTGGCATACAGAAGGTAAAGGATCTAGTGAATGGGTTTTAATTGATTATGTAACCGTTGTTGCTCATGTCTTTTATAAAACAGCTCGTGAATTCTATGATTTAGAAGACCTTTGGGCAGATGCAAAAAGAATAAATATTCCAAACTTGAATTAATTTTCATAAAAAATGGCTGAAAATAATAAAAAGAAAAATCCGTTTTCAATTTATTGGATATATGGATTTATAGCAGTTGCAATAATCGGATTTCAACTTTTTAATAGTTCTGAATCAAGTTCTGTAGTTAAAAATCAACAATCATTTTTTGAGTTAGCTGAAAAAGGATACGTTTCACATGTATTTATTGTAAATAAAGTTAGAGCTGACTTTAAACTGACAAAAGAAGGGAGAGATTTTGTGCAAAATTCTACAGAAGGAGAATTATCTAAAATGGGGAAAGCTTTCAAAAACAAAAGCCGATTAAAAAATTCTGACCCTACTTTTAAAATGGAATTGATAGATGCTGGAAATTTTGAAAACAACATTGAAAAAATCAATGAAAATTTAAAAAAAGAGCATAAAAACCAAATTTCATACGAGCCGAAAACTGAGGTTGATTATTTAGGTAGTATATTAAGTTTCTTGCTTCCAATTATAATTCTTGTTGCTATATGGATGTTTGTAATGCGCCGTATGGGTGGCGGTGCAGGTGGCGGTGGCGGACAGATTTTCAATATTGGAAAATCTAAAGCTAAAATGTACGAAAAAGGAAAATCTACAAATAAAACATTTAAAGACGTAGCTGGATTACAAGAAGCTAAAGTTGAAATTCAAGAAATTGTAGAATTTTTAAAAGAACCTAAAAAATACACCGATTTAGGTGCTAAAATACCTAAAGGAGCCTTGTTAGTTGGTCCTCCTGGAACAGGTAAGACCTTATTAGCAAAAGCAGTTGCAGGAGAAGCTCAAGTACCCTTCTTCGCACTTTCAGGTTCTGATTTCGTTGAAATGTTTGTTGGTGTTGGCGCTTCAAGGGTGAGGGATTTATTTAAACAAGCAAAAGAAAAAGCTCCATCTATTATATTTATTGATGAAATTGACGCAATCGGACGTGCTAGAGGCAAAGGAAATGGTTTCGGATCAAATGATGAACGTGAAAACACATTAAATCAGTTATTAACTGAAATGGATGGATTTGAAACTAATTCAGGCGTTATTATTTTAGCTGCTACAAATCGTGCGGATGTTTTAGACAAAGCACTTACAAGAGCTGGGCGTTTTGATCGTCAGATTTATGTAGATATGCCAGATATAAATGAAAGAAAAGAAATCTTTTTAGTTCATTTGAAACCAATAAAATTAGACGAAAAAATTGACGTTGACTTTTTAGCAAAACAAACTCCTGGATTCTCTGGAGCTGATATTGCGAACTTATGTAATGAAGCTGCATTAATAGCTGCAAGACATAAAAAAGACCATGTAGAAAAACAAGATTTTTTAGATGCCGTAGATAGAATTGTTGGTGGACTAGAAAAGAAAAATAAAATAATCACAAAAGAAGAGAAAAGATCGATTGCTTTTCACGAAGCTGGTCACGCAACTATTTCATGGATGTTGGAATATGCAAATCCACTTATTAAGGTAACAATTGTTCCTAGAGGTAATTCCTTAGGAGCTGCTTGGTACCTTCCTGAAGAAAGAAGTATTACTACAACTGAACAAATACTAGACGATATGTGTTCAGCACTTGGAGGAAGAGCTGCTGAGAAGTTAATTTTCGGAAAAATAAGTACTGGTGCCTTAAGTGATCTTGAAAAAGTTACAAAACAAGCATATGCTATGGTAACAGTTTATGGTTTAAATGAAAAAATTGGAAACATTTCTTTCTATGATTCTCAAGGAAGAGAATCTTTTACAAAACCATATTCTGATTATACTGCTAAAACTATTGATGAAGAAGTAAGTAAATTAATTGAATCTCAATATCAAAGAGCATTAGACATTCTAACAGAGAATAAAGATAAGTTGACTTTATTAGCTGAAAAACTATTAGAATCTGAAGTAATTTTCAAAGAAGATTTAGTTACTATTTTTGGAAAAAGACAATGGGGGGTAGAAGAAACGCCATTGTTAGATACGGACTTATTATCTGAAGATTCAAATGTGACTAAAGAAAAAAGTATAGAAGGAAATATTCCTTCACTTGAAAGTTTGGAAAATGAGTCAGAAGATTCAAATGAATCTGAACCAGAAAAAAAAGAAGAGGTAGAATAAATCTATAGTTCTTAAATAAATTGTTTGACTCCCGCTAGATCATTGATCAGCGGGATTCTTTATAAAATCAAATTATGAATAACATATTACTTAGAGCATTAACAGGAAGTGTCTTTATTTCATTAATTATAGGTTCACTTTGGTGGAATAATATTACTACCTTATTGATAATGAGTTTATTTTTAATACTTGGCTTAATTGAGTTTTTTAAATTATTCAAAGAAAATAAAAATGTTAGTATTTCAATTGGCATAGCATTGACAGGAAATCTTTTAATTTTCGGAATATTAATAGGAACTATGTTAGAAATAATACCTGGAAAAACTTTCTCATTGATTTTCCCAATACTTTTTTTAGTATTCCTTACCGAATTATGGAGAAAAACTCAAAATCCTTTAATAAATATCGGTTTAATGACTTTTAGTGTCTTTTATTTAATTGTACCTTTTTTTTTAGTAATTGCATTAAATAGAATGAGTGATCATCAAAATCCTCTAGCAATTGGAATGTTTTTACTTATTTGGACAAATGACACTTTTGCTTATTTATCGGGAAGATTCTTTGGTAGAACAAAATTATTTGAAAGAATATCACCTAAAAAAACATGGGAGGGTACAATTGGGGGAATCTTTTTTACTATTGGAGTAGCTTATTTGATTAGTCTATGGTGTATTGATTACTCTCTTTCGTTTTGGATAATAGCATCATTAATAATTGCTCCATGTTCAATATTTGGCGACCTGTTAGAATCTCTTTTTAAAAGAAGTCTAAACATTAAAGATTCAGGAAATATACTACCAGGACATGGTGGAATTTTGGATCGATTTGATGCAGCATTATTTGCAATACCATTTTTCTACTGTTGGGTCGTATTTTATTCTTAATTTTACATCTTATAAAACTTTATTTCAATGAAATTACACAGAGAAGGATATCTAATAATCATTATAGCGATGATTTTACTTACAACAATTCAATTAGGTAATTTTTATCTTTATTTATTTTTTGGTTGGATGTGGTTATTTTGGTTACTAAGTATAGCAACATTAGTAATGGCATATTTAGTTGTTCAATTTTTTAGAATTCCTAAAAGAGAATGTCAATTTGGAGAAAATGACATTATGTGTCCAGCAGATGGAAAAGTTGTTGTAATTGAAGAAGTTGAAGAAACAGAATATTTTCACGACAAGAGAATTCAAATATCGGTTTTTATGTCACCATTAAATGTTCACGCGAACTATAACCCCATATCAGGAATTATAAAATATGTAAAATACCACAAAGGATTATTTCTAGTAGCTTGGCATCCAAAAAGCAGTACTGACAATGAAAGATCCACAGTTGTAACTCAACATTCATCTGGAAAAGAAATTTTATTTAGACAAGTAGCAGGTGCTGTAGCAAGAAGAATTTGTTATTACGTTCAACCAAATCAAAAAGTAACTACAGGCGAAGAATATGGTTTTATTAAATTTGGATCTCGTATAGATTTATATTTGCCTTTGGATTCTGTAATAAATGTTAAAATTGGTGATGTTGTTCAAGCAAAAATCACTAAAATAGGTGAATTAAAATAAAAAAGATTACATTCGTTAAACATAAACAAATTAAAAAAATAGTATTATGAAAAAAGTATTTGTTGCCCTTACAATGATGATGTTCTTAGGTTCACTTACAGCAACTGTATATGCAGCTACAACAGGTTCTTGTTCAGTAAAATCTTGTCAACAAGATGACAAAGACAAAAAAGACTGTAAAAAAGAAAAAGGATGTTGCAAGGATAAAAAAGAATGTTCTAAAGATAAAAAAGCAGAATGCTCTAAAGACAAAAAAGAATCTTGTAAAAAAGATGGTGGAGAGAAAAAATGTTGTTCAAAAGACAAAAATTAATTTTCAATTCTTAAAAATTTAAAAATCCGTTAAATGAAAATTTAACGGATTTTTTTTGTAATTAAAATATTAGATTTCAATTCCTACAGGGCAATGATCTGACCCATAAATATCATTTAAAATAAATGAATCTTTTATGTTTTTAGTGAATAATTCTGAAATCAAAAAATAATCAATTCTCCAACCTACATTTTTTTCTCTAGCTCCACCTCTATAGCTCCACCAAGTATATTTCACCTCATCAGAATTCGTTAATCTGTATGAATCAACTAACCCATTATTAATAAAGGTATCCATTCCGTCTATTTCCTGCTGCATGTAACCAGCTGATTTATTGTAATTCTGTTTTGGTCTAGCTAAATCAATAGCTTTATGAGCCACATTAAAATCACCACATACAATAACAGGTTTTGTTTTTTCTAATTCTTTCAAGAATTTTAGAAAAGATTGATCCCAAGTTTGACGATAATCCAAGCGTAAAAGTTCGCTTCCTGAATTTGGCACATAAACTGTAATCAAGAAAAAATTAGTATACTCAGCACAAATAACCCTTCCTTCGTTGTCGTGTTCCCCTACTCCAATATCGTATTTCACACTTAAAGGTTTTTCTTTTGTAAGAATTGCTGTGCCTGAATAACCTTTTCTAGATGCTTCATTCGCATACACTTGATATTCAGACAAATCTACTAATGATTCTTTAACTTGTTCTACAGAAGCTTTTGTTTCTTGTAAGCATATAATATCTGCATTTACACGCTTCATATCAGCAATAAAATCTTTTTTGATAATTGCTCTAATTCCATTAACATTAAAGGAGATAATTTTCATTTCACGAGTTTTAAGACAGTAAATGTAAAGGATTTTTTTTAACAACTGAATTCTTAAAAGTTAAAACAGTGAGTTTTATTTTATTAACTTAAAAAACTTTTTGAAACTATATGAATTACGCATTGACACTCACTTTGGTTAAATAAAAAAACCTAACTTTGTTTCTATGGATTCTTTCGATGAACAAACAATAAAAGATTTAGAATTTTCAACAATCAGAGAATGGTTAGTCGAATTTTCTATTGGTGAAACAGCAAAAAACAGATTAAAAAATCTAACACCATCAAATCGATTTATAGAAATAAAAGAAGAATTAGATAGATTAAATGAATTTTTAGCAATTCGTTCAGAAGGAGAAAATTTTCCAACTTTAGATTTTGAAGAATTATTGCCTGAAATAAAATTATTACCAATTCAAAATGCCGTTTTATCACAAGACGGATTCTCAAGATTAACTAGAGCTTCACATATTGTAAATTCAATTATTTACTTTTTTGATAAACGTGAAAAAGAATATCCGCTACTTTCAAATTTAATTCAAAATGCATATTACACAACTGAAATAATTGATGCCATTGAAAAAGTATTTGATCGAAAAGGAAGTGTAAAAGACGACGCATCTCCTTTCTTATTTGAAATTAGACAACAAATAAAAGTAGTTAAAAATCAAATAAATAAAAATTTTGATCGAGAATTAAGAAAACTATCTAAAGAAAATGTACTCGGAGATACAAGGGAAGCATTTGTAAATGAACGTAGAGTTTTAACAATTATGTCCACTCATAAACGCAAAGTTGCTGGAACTGTTGTAGGATCTTCTAAAACAGGAAGTTTAACTTTTATTGAACCACTTTCTAATGTTCCTTTAAATAACGAATATGAACTTCTTGCTGATGATGAACGTAAAGAAATTTACAGAATTCTTCAGGTATTGACAAGAGAAATTGCCCACTTGCTTCCTTTAATAAATGAATACCAAAACATTTTAACTGAATTTGATTTTATTAATTCAAAAACAAAATTAGCACTTGAACTAAATTGTTGTTTACCTTCAATAGACAACGATGAAATGAGAATTGAGCTAATAAATGTTGTTCATCCAATTCTTTGGAAAAATAATAAAATTTCAGGTAAGAAAACTCTCTCTCAATATTTGTATATGGACAAATTTTCGAGAATGTTAGTTATTTCAGGTCCAAATGCTGGAGGAAAAAGTATAACTCTTAAAACAATTGGTCTACTTCAATTAATGTTACAATCAGGATTATTAGTTCCAGTTGACCCAAATAGTAAAATGTGCTTTTTCCAACAAGTACTTACTGATATAGGAGACAATCAATCAATTGAAAATGAACTAAGTACATATTCATATCGACTAAAAAGAATGAATCATTTTCTAAAAGTTTCAAATAGAAGAACTTTACTTCTTTTGGATGAATTTGGAACCGGTTCTGATCCTGATTTAGGAGGAGCATTAGCTGAAGTGTTTTTTGAAAATTTATATAACAAAAAAAGTTTTGGTGTTATTACAACTCATTATGCAAACATAAAATTGAAAGCTGATCAACTAAAAAATGCTATTAATGGATGTATGCTTTTCGATACAGAAACTTTAGAACCTCTTTATAAATTTTCTCTTGGACAACCAGGTAGTTCTTTTACATTTGAAGTCGCTCAAATTAATGGTATACCAATCGAACTAATTGAAGATGCTAAAACTCGATTGGATGAACGAAAAGTTTCTATGGATAGACTTTTGAGTGAACTTCAAAAAGAAAAGACTTATTTAGAACGCTTAAACAATGAACATATTGAAGCTCAAGAATTAGCCCAAAAAGCTAAAAATGAATACTTAGAAAAAAAGGAACGCTTCGAAGAGAAATTAAAAAATCAACAAGAAACAATTGAGATAAATAATAAATTCATCACAAGTGGGAAAAAGCTGAAACAATTTGTTGATCGTTTTCAAACAAAAAATCGAAAGAAAGATGCTAACAAACCTTTAATTGATGAAATAACAAAATATATTTCACTTGAAAAAAGTAAAATTGAAGAAACAACTAGAACTGAAAAATTAAAAGCTGATGCAAATATTAAAAAACCGATTAATAAACTTAAAAAAGAACAAATAGAACGAGATGAATTTCAACATTCAAAAATTAAAATTGGATCTACAGTTAAGTTAATTTCTACCAAACAAAATGGTACGGTTGAGGAAATTAATGGTGAAATTTTAACCATTATTTTTGGATTTATGCGAATGAAAGTTGAAAAAGAAAAGTTGATGTGGGTTAATTAAATTAACGCTAAATAAAAACATAGAACTTTATTTCTCTCCTAATTTCATTCTTATTCCAAACGATGAATTAAAAGTAGATTTCACAACACCTAAAGAAGGACGACTATCATAAAAATGAGTAAATTCTACTTTAAAATCGGTTCTCTTCGTAAAATGAAAATTTAAAGAATACTGCCCCATTATTCGAATATCACTAAAATCTTGAAAAGAAGGTTGTAAATAAAGTACCCCTGAAAAAAAGTAATGTTTTTTAGGGTCGAAATACCATGAAATATAATTACTCAATCGCACATCATTTTGAATAATTTGGGAATTTATCAATTCTTCTCTTTCAATAAAAGCCGAAATCCCTGTGAAAAATTTATATCCTTTACTATCATAACATTTCAACCTTAAACCAGAGCCTATTATGATTTTAGATTGCTGATTAAGTAAATGATTATATTGTGTTTGGAAATAATTCTCCCATTTCAACGGACCTTTTAATCTATAAGCATATTGAAAATGAAAAAGTCCCGAGTTAGAATAAACACGATCTCCTCCCTTAGAATACATTAAATCACTAATAATCAAATAGTAATGTTTTATTGTTTTATATTGTATTTTGGGTCTAAAAAAAACATTTACTAATAAATCCTTTGTTTTCATAGCAGAAAAACTAGCGTCTATACTTCCGCTAGCACCTGAGGTATCATCATAAATACGTTTATTTTCAATATTTACAACTTGAGATGACGCAAAGTCAATTTGCATCAAAAAAAACAAAAAAACTATTTTTTTATTTAAGTGCATTTCGGTATAAAACATAAGCCACACCTCCAAAGAGAACATTTGGTATCCAAACAGCTAAAGAAGCCGGAAAACCAACATTCATAGCGGCAACAGTTGTTACTTTCATAGCAAAAATATAAATAAAAATAATCCCTAATCCTAAAGCTATATTAATTCCAACTCCACCTCTTTTTCGTCTACTAGAAACGGAAACTCCAATAATAGTCAATACATAGGTTGAAAATGGTAATGACGTTCTTTCAAATAATACAATTTCGTACATTGGAATATTACCCGATCCTTTTTCACGTTCACTTTTAATAAAATCTTGAAGCTCAAAATATGACATTGTTTCAGCTACATTATCTCTTTGAGCTATATCTTCAATTTGAAAACTAAAAACAGTATCTTTTTCCTTTCCATTAAAGATAACATCATTGGGATTCCCTACTCTTCGCTCGTAAAAATCATTTAATTTCCATTTATATGTACCTGGTGTATTAATAGCTGTTCTAGCTTTTAAAAAATAACTAGGCTGATTATTTGCTAAGGTTTTTTCAAGTACAAAATCAGATACAACATTATTATCAGATAAATAACTAGCAAAATTTAACGAAACATTATCAGGGAATTCGGCATGATAATTCTCTACATTTATTCCAACTCTGTAATATTCATTTTCAAAATCAATCATCACTTTATTTGACTTTGGAAGAACAATATGATTTAATAATAATGCAATTAACATTAAAAACGTAGCCGCAATCATATACGGTCTCATCAGACGTCGAAAAGTAATTCCACTGTTTAGGATTGGTATAATTTCTGAATCTTGAGCCATTTTGGCGGTGAACCAAATTACAGAAACAAAAATAATCAGAGACGAAAACATATTCCCATAATGTAATAGGAAAGTAAAGTAGTATCTTGTTATAATATCAAATATCGGAGCTTTTTTATCAATAAACTCACTTAATCTTGCTGACATGTCAAATACCATTGCCAAAAGCATTATAATACCAAGCATGAAAAAGAAAGTCGTTAAAAACTTTTTAATAATGTATTTGTCTATTATTTTAAGCATGCGTAATTTTCAACTTAATCAAACAATATTTAATGTGTGATTTAAAAATATCTATAATCTTGTCCCTAATTTCACTACCATTTTATTCTTCCAATCAGTAAAAGTTCCATCAATGATTCGAACTCTAGCTTCCTTTACTAAAGCCAAATAAAATGCTAAATTATGAATAGTAGCAATTTGCATTCCTAAGTATTCATTAGATTTAATTAAATGTCTTAAATAAGCTTTTGAATAAAATTTGTCTACATAAGAAGTTCCATTAGAATCCAATATTGAAAAATCTTTTGCCCATTTTAGATTTTTAATATTTATTATTCCTTCAGAAGTAAATAGCATTCCATGTCTAGCATTTCGTGTAGGCATAACACAATCAAACATATCTATTCCTAATGCAATACATTCTAATAAATTAATTGGAGTTCCAATTCCCATTAAATATCGCGCTTTATCTTTTGGTAAGATACCACAAACCAAATCAGTCATCGCGTATAATTCTTCATCAGGTTCTCCAACTGACAAACCTCCTATTGCATTTCCAATTGCACCAAAAGATGCAATTTTTTCAGCAGATTCCGTCCTTAAATCTTTATATGTACTCCCTTGAACAATTGGGAATAGAGCTTGATTATGGCCATATAAAGGTTCGGTAGCATACACTTGATCAAAACAACGTTTTAACCAACGATGAGTCATGTGCATTGAACGTTTTGCATAATTATACTCACAAGGATAAGGAGTGCATTCGTCAAAAGCCATTATAATGTCAGCACCTATAGAACGCTGAATATCGATTGATTTTTCAGGGGTGAAAAAATGAATACTCCCATCAATATGAGAACGAAACTTTACTCCTTCTTCAGTAATTTTATTAGAACTTGATAAAGAATAAACTTGATACCCACCGCTATCTGTCAAAATAGGACCTTCCCAACCATTAAATTTATGTAACCCTCCTGCACCTTCTACAACATCCATTCCTGGTCGCATATAGAGATGGTAAGTATTTCCTAAAATAATTTGTGCTTCGATATCGTCTTTTAGTTCATGTTGATGAACACCCTTGACAGTTCCCGCTGTTCCAACAGGCATAAATATCGGAGTTTCAATTATTCCGTGATCAGTATGTAAGATTCCTGCTCTAGCATTTGACTTGGAATCAGTATGTAATAAATCGAAGTGCATAAAATTGTTGAAAAATAAACGCTACAAAGATAGTTGTATTTACGAATGAACCCCATATTTGTACCAAGCTTTATATTAAGATGCAGTTTTTACCCATATTTGAGTTCAATTTATCAACGATTTTATTTTGTTTATTTGCAATTGCAGCAATAACCCAATTAATATTTACACTTTTTATTCATGGGAAACTTTCCTTTTTCACAGGTAAAAAAACAAAAAAAAGTGAATCTTATCCAAAAGTTAGTGTACTAATTTCCGCAAGAAATGAATCCGACAATCTTTATGAAAACTTACCATTAATTTTAGAGCAAGATTACCCAAACTTTGAAGTAATTGTCATAAACCATCAATCTATTGATGACTCTTACCAGATTCTAAATGCTTATGCTCATCAATATAAAAATTTAAAAGTAATTGAAATAGAAAGAAGCCAACATTTAAAACCTGGTAAAAAACTTCCACTAACAATCGGTATAAAAGGAGCTAAATACGAACATCTTTTCTTTACAGATGCGGATTGTAGGCCGGCTTCAAATCAATGGTTAAAAAGCATGTCTCAATATTTCACAAATGAAAAAGAAATAGTAATGGGATATGCACCCTATATCCCTAAACCTGGTTTTTTCAATAAAGTAATTCGTTTTGACACAACTTGGATTGCTATGAATTATTTCTCAATGGCATTAGCAAAGTTACCTTACATGGGAGTTGGAAGAAATCTTGCCTATACAAAAACATTATTCAACTCAGTAAATGGATACAAATCTCACTATTCTATTACTTCTGGTGATGATGATTTATTTATTCAAGAAACGGTTACAAAAAAAAACTTCGCAATTAATTTAGAACCTGCTTCCTTTTGTTATTCAGAAGGAAGTAATAATTGGGGAAATTGGTACATGCAAAAAACGAGACATTTTACAACTTCTGGACGGTACGATGTTTTCAAGAAAGCTATGTTAGGAATTTACCCATTCACCATGTTAATCTTTACAATAACATTCGTTATTTTGATGTTTGATGAAAATTTCCGATTGTTTACATTAACAGGATATAGCTTTGTCGTAATTATTAAATGGTGGATTCAAGCAAGGTGTTTTATTAAATTAAAAGAACCAGGTTTTATTGCTCTTCTACCTTTATTCGACATTGGTTATGCTATATTACTTCCTATTTTGTATTATACTACGGATAAAAAAGAAATAAGAAAATGGTAGAAGGCGAACATTTATCGGATAAAGCTCAACATGATTTAGCATTAGTTAAATTAGCAATTGAAGGTAAACAAAGCGCATATGCAGAATTAATGGATCGTTACAGAGAATCGATTTACTACATGATGCTAAAAATGGTTAAAAACCAAGATGACGCGGATGATTTAACAATTGAAGCGTTTGGAAAAGCTTTCAGCAGACTTGAACAGTACTCTCCTAGTTTTGCATTTAGCACTTGGCTTTTCAAAATAGCATCTAATAATTGTATAGATTTTATTCGTAAAAAAAGAATCAAAGTAACTTCAATGGATACAGGAAGAACTACAGATGATGGTGAAGTTATATTCTTTGACGCTAGATCTTCAACTTTAAATCCTGAAGAAAGTATAATTCAAAATCAAAAAATAAAATTAATGCGAAACTTGGTTAGTAAATTAAAGCCACGTTACAAACAATTGATCGAAAAAAGATATTTTGAAGAATTGAGCTATGAAGAAATAGCCGAGGAATTGAATCTGCCACTAGGAACTGTAAAAGCACAATTATTTAGAGCTCGTGAGTTTTTAGCAAATCTAATAAACAAAACGAAAGATTCTATTTGAATTTAAAACAAATTAGAGAAGAAATAAAACTAAAATGAATTCAATTCAATTAATCCAAAAATATTTCCCAAATCTTTCTCCCATTCAAATTGAAAATTTTTCTCGCCTTGAAGAATTATATACCACTTGGAATAATCAAATAAACGTTATATCAAGAAAGGATACAGATAACTTTTATGAACGCCATGTGCTTCATTCTTTGGGAATCGCTAAGATTATTCAATTCAAAGATGGTTCTGAAATTCTTGACGTCGGAACAGGAGGAGGTTTTCCTGGAATACCCCTTGCAATTTTATTTCCAGAATGTCAATTTACACTTGTAGATTCTATTGGTAAAAAAATTAAAGTTGTAAATGAAATAGCAAAAGAATTAGGGCTTAAAAATGTTACAGGGATCCATGAAAGAGCAGAAAATATTAAGCGAAAATTTGATTTTATTGTAAGTAGAGCAGTTACAGCAATGCCTGTTTTCCTAACTTGGATTGATGAAAAATTTAAAAAGGAAAATATAAATGACCTACCAAATGGTGTGCTTTATTTAAAAGGAGGTGATTTAATCGAAGAAATGAGTACTGTAAAAAAACATTATAAATTTTACGACTTAAACAAAATATTTGAAGAAGATTTTTTTGAAACAAAGAAAGTAGTTTATTTAAAAAATTAAAAAAAGTTTAGATTATAAAATAATTTTCATTCCATTAAAAAGACCTCTAACCAATAAATCTTTTGAATCATCATTTACAACAACCACCCTTTTAAACTTTATTTTTTTACCTTCTAAGACTTTAACTTTATCATGCTTAACTAAAAAAGAAGGTAGTTTACAACAAATTAGTTTCGAATTGAATTCTACAGATAAGCGATTCCCCATTAAAATTGTATTATTTACCTTACCATCTATCGTATAATAAACATCAATATTATTTGTTTTAGGATTTACTTTGAATTCTTTTAAAACACCTTTCCCTATTTCTTTTTTAGAATCATTGTAAAGAATAATATTTTTTGAAGTTAAATCAAATTCATTTTTAGAAATTGAAAATCTAGTAATTAAATCTTTACTTTTAGAAATTGATGCAACTAAATCACCAGATTTAATACTTTTCCCATTCTTAATATATGATTTAAGTAAAAAGCCATCGTAAGGAGCTAAATAAAAATATTTCTCCATGTGTTTTTCAGAAAATAGAACATCTGAATAAAATTTTAAAATTCCTTTATCATAAAATAACTCTTTTTCACTCTCAGAAGAGAAAGAAGGCATAAGAGATAAAAGGGTTGTTGGCTTTATCGTTTTAAGAAAATTATTCCATTTAGTTATTTCTTTAGGATAACTAACTTCAATTTTAGGTAAAATTTCAGATATTGAATTATACAACACCTTCTTACTTTGAATTAGATCACTTAATACCTCTCTATTATTTATTCTAAAAAGTAATTGACCTTCCTTAATCGGGCACTGAATACAAGAATCCATTTCTTCGATAATTAATTCACCAGAAACATCAAAATAAACTTCATCAACATCTTTCGGAATAACCTTAGAATATTTAATAGCCTTAATTAATCGAGGTTGATTTTGCACAATTAAAAATGAGTATTGACTTTTTTTATTTACGATAGCAGAATTTTTCATTTTATTCTTTGTCAATCCCTCATTATTTTTAAAGTTAAAAAACAAAATAACAACCAAACAGAGAAATAATAAACCAGATAGAACTAAATACTTTCTTTTCATTTTAAAAAAATAAAATCATTGAATTTGAAACAAATTTCACTATTAATTCTTTAAAAACTTTAAATTTTAGTAATTAAAATCATAAATATCAACACAAACATACAAGTTCATGGGAAAAGTGTTGAAAACTTAGTTGAAAACCAAATTTATCAAATGAAAAATAAGCCTTTTACGTTTGTTAAATTTGCAATTATAAATAAAATTAAAAATGGCAATATTAGGCACTCTTTTAAAACGTAAGCTATCTGATGATCAGGTATCAAATGTATTTATCAATGCATTGTTTGATGTTGTTGACAATGGTTTTAGAGAAGTCTCTGAATTAATAAATGAAGATTTAGCATTTGTTGTATCTCCAAATATTGAACCTAATTTAAATGGAGAATTCGCTTTAATTATTATTGCTGCAAATTTATCTTCATTAGAAAGCACTTTTGATGCTGATCAAGCTGTGAGAGTTGAGCAAATTATTTTCGAGAAATTAGGCAAAATATACTCAATGAATACAGCAGATTTTCAAACTTTAGCTAGAGAATATCAAAGTTTTATTGCTCGTGTAAATTATCCTTCTAAAAATTTAGTTTACGGAATGTCTAAAGCTATGTTTGAAAAATACAAGCTAAATGACTTTCAAGATGAATATTTCAGAAGAATGCAAGCACCAAATCCTTTGTTCTTAAAAAGAATGGATGAAGTAATGACTAATTTTATTTGGAATTGGGATGCTTTTTTCAAGAAATACAAAATGAATTAAAAAAGTTACTATAAGTTAAAGGTCTCGAGGTTAAAGCTTCGAGATTTTTTTTGACCTCAATTTTATTTTGATATCCAATATTTCAAAATACAATAAATAACTCTTAAACCATCTTTTGAATTAATTTTTTTTCCTTCTACTTTTTTCCTAGCTATATAAGATATTGGAACTTCAGATATTTGAATATTTTTCATTTTAGATAACTTTAATGTTATCTCTGGCTCAAAGCCAAATCTTTTTTCTCTTAATTTAATTTCTTTTAAAATTTTAGTAGGTATCAATTTGTAACAAGTCATCATATCTGTCAATTTATAACCTGTTACCAAATTTGAAAATTTAGTAAGAAAACCATTTCCCAAAATATGCCAAATAAAAGAAGTATTTGAATAATTATTCACTAAAAATCTAGACCCATATACAACATTGGAATTACCCAAAAAAATACATTCTAATAAATTATTTATATCTAATGGTTCTAGTTCCATATCAGCATCTTGAATAACTAAGTATTCACCAGTCGCTAATGTGATTCCTTTATGTATTGCAGCCCCTTTACCTTGATTTATATTTTGATCAAATAAAACTATATTTGTATTTGGGTTATCATTTATAAAAGCAACTATTTCTTTAGATGTAGAATCCGAAGAACAATCATTAACAACAATTATTTCTTTTTCTATATTATTAATTAAAACTAAATCTGAAACTTTCTTTAAAACAAGGCGAATAGTTTTTTCTTCATTATAAGCAGGAATAACGATTGAAAGCTTCTGTATTTTCATTTACAATTTTTAAATTAAACCAAAGTTATAATAAATTAACAAACTCTATAACCTGAAAAATAGAACTTAGAAAACTTTTTGCAAAAATCTATTTAAATTTACACATGATAAATAAAAAAAATATTTGGATTTTCCCTCTATTATTAATGTTTATTTGCTTCTTTTCGATTAGAGATTTTAACTCTCGATTTAATAGATCAATAAATGGCGATGCTAAAGGTTATTACGCTTATTTACCAGCAATTTTTATTTATCAAGATTCTTCTTATAGCTTTATCGATGCTATGGAAACTAAATACTATCCTATTGATGGCTCTCATTATAAAAACTTTAAAAACAGGCAGATAAACGGAAAATATGTAAACAAATGCTTTCCAGGTTTAGCTTTATTTTATATGCCATTTTTCTTTATTTCAGCATTGTTTGCTTGGTTATTACAAATTCCAATTGATGGTTATTCACTTCCATTTCAATCGGGTATTGGAATAGCTCATATGTTTTATTTATTTTGGGGATTGTATATTTTATCTATTTTTTTTCTGAAAATAAATTATTCCAAAATAAAAATTTGGATAGTTTTAACTATTTTCATTTTTGGGTCAAACATTTGGTACTATATAATTTACGATCATTCAGTTAGTCATGTATTTAACTTTTTTCTAGCATGCGTTTTCATTTGGGCGACTCAAAAATGGATTGAATCCAAAAATAAAAAATGGATTGGTTTTATTGGTGCAATTTTAGCACTTTTCATAATTTCTAGACCAACAAATGCACTAATGATCCTTTTTCTTCCCTTTATATTTACTATATGTAACGAAAACATTCTTGATTTCTTTAAGCAAAACTTTAAATTAAAATATCTAATAAAGTATTCTCCAATAGTCTTAATTTTAATTATTCCTCCATTATTATGGAAATGGCAAAGTGATTTGTGGTTCGTATACTCTTATAATAATGAAGGATTTAATTTCCTTTCACCTAATTGGATTAATTTTTTATTTTCTTATAAAAAAGGTTGGTTTTTATGGTCGCCTTTGGTATTTATTATATTTACAACTTCTCTTTTTTTCCTTTTAAAAAAATCCTTAAAAATTGGAATTTTATTTTTAACACCTTTTATTATAATTACTTATGTATTATCATCTTGGTGGTGTTGGACATATGGTTCGGGGATGGGGCAAAGAACAATGATAGACTTCTATCCCTTTATAATAGTTGCATTTTTATCTATTATTAAATATAATTCGTTTAAAATAAACATTATAACACTTATAGCTATACCTCTAATTGGATTAAATCTATTACAATGTTATCAAATACAAAAAAGTATTTATAAAGGAGGTGAAACATCATCTACCGAATATTGGAAACACTTTTTGGAATGGAAAACAATTGCTCCATCTGTTAAAATAAAAGCAAATTGGAAGCTATTAGATATGAAAGAACAAAAAGGAATTCAAAAAACAGACAATTTAAATCATTTTTCAAAAGCCATAGAAAGTGACACTTTAAATGTCATAAAAAAAATTGTCGTTTATCTTGAAATAGGAGCAAAACATGGAGATTCAAATATAAACCTTGTAGTGTCTGACACAAAAGGGGAATTTTATAAGAGCTATAATTTTGGAGACTATATTTATGAGCAACCACGTAAAATGTCAATTTGTTTTGACATTACTAATAGCAAAAATAAATCATTAAAAACATATATTTGGAACAGTGATACAGATTCAGAATCAGTTATAAAAAAAATGACTGTTAGATACTATACTTACTAAATTTCAAATATCATATTCCTCAATTGATTTCTTTTTTCTTGTAATTCTAACATTGCTTTATTTTCATTTATCATCATAATAATATACTTCCATTTATAAGAAATATGATCTTGGTATCTATAGAAAGAATAAGCTATTATT
>CANCQX010000056.1 GCA_947380375.1 Flavobacteriales bacterium | reverse complement strand
TCTATTCGTGGTTTTGCAAAGTCTTGTTTTAATATGGCTTTGAGTAAAAAATGGCCATTGTATTTATCTACTAAAAATACAATACTAAAAAAATACGACGGATTTTTCAAAGATATTTTTCAAGAAATATTTGAAGCTGAATACAAAGGTCGTTTTGATGCTGCTGGAATTACTTACGAGCACAGATTGATTGACGATATGGTTGCATCTGCTTTAAAATGGAATGGTAACTTTGTTTGGGCTTGTAAAAATTACGATGGTGATGTTCAGTCTGATACTGTAGCTCAAGGATTTGGATCTTTAGGTTTAATGACTTCTGTTTTGATTACTCCAGATGGTGAAATCATGGAATCAGAAGCTGCGCACGGAACTGTTACAAGACATTATAGAGAACACCAAGCGGGAAGAAAAACATCTACCAACCCGATTGCTTCAATTTTTGCTTGGACAAGAGGTTTAGCATTTAGAGGTAAATTAGATAACAACCAAGAATTAATTGATTTCTGCTTAAAATTAGAAGAGGTTTGTGTAGAAACTGTTGAAAAAGGTATTATGACAAAAGATTTAGCAGTATGTGTTCATGGAAATAAAGTAAACCATGGAGAACATTATGTTTATACGGAAGAATTTTTAGATGCTTTAGATAAAGGTATTCAAGAAAAAATGGGTTTATAATTTTTCAATACTTTTTAATGAAATGTAAAAAGGCTTCGATTTATTTCGAAGCCTTCTTTTTTGTTGGTAAGTAACTTAAATTTAATAAGCTTCTAATACACAAGTTCTTTCAGAATTTGTCGTCTTGTTGCAATTTTTCAATGCTTTTCTTTTTGAATTATAAAGAATATAATTTTCAAAATTAACAGTACCATTTATTGTACAAGTGCATATATATTGCTTATTACAAGATGTCAAATATGAAATTGCTATGACTGATAATATAAATATTTTTTTCATCATTTGAATTTTTATATTCCAAATATACAAAATAATTTACTTGAGATTCGTGTAGGATTTTAGTTTTTAGTTAAAAATTATTGAATAATCGTTTTTTAAAGAACCATTTTCTAAAGATTAGTTTTCTCTTATATTCATGCTTGATTTTATTTACAATAAAGTAATTAAAATTAAGTGATAAATTACATCGTTTTGGTATTGTGAGATTAACAACATTCCTTACTTTTACAAAAAAATACAATTATGGCAAACGCAATTTTTAAAGTTCCAACAGCTATTAATGAACCTGTAAAAGGTTATTCCCCGGGTTCACCTGAAAGAGAAGAATTATTAGCTAAATATAAAGAAATGTACAACCAAGCTCCTATTGATGTACCAATGTACATTGGAAGTGAAAAGGTTCGAACTGACGATAAAAGAAAAATCACACCACCACACGATCATTTAAAAGTATTAGGCCATTTTAATTATGGTGAAGCTAAGCATGTTGAACAAGCAATTGATGCTGCATTAGCAGCTAAAGAAGAATGGGCAAATTTACCTTGGGAACAACGTGCATCTATTTTTTTAAAAGCAGCAGATCTATTAGCAGGACCATTTAGAGCTAAAATGAACGCTGCAACAATGTTGGGTCAATCTAAAAATGTTTTTCAAGCAGAAATTGATGCTGCATGTGAATTTATTGATTTTTTAAGATTCAATGTTCAATATCTTACTCAAATTTATAGTGAACAACCTGATTCACTTCCAGGAATGTGGAACCGTCTTGAATACCGTCCATTGGAAGGTTTCGTTTTTGCATTGACTCCTTTCAATTTTACTGCGATAGCTGGAAATTTATGTGCAGCTCCTGCTATGATGGGGAATGTAATCGTATGGAAGCCTGCAGATACTCAAATATATTCTGCACAAGTTATTATGGAATTGTTCAAAGCTGCCGGACTTCCTGATGGTGTAATCAATTTGATTACAGTTGACGGTCCTGTAGCTGGAGATATTATTTTTAAACATAAACAGTTTGCTGGTCTACATTTCACAGGTTCTACAGGTGTATTCCGTCATTTATGGAAAGAAATAGGAAATAACCTAGAAAAATATAGAAGTTACCCTCGAATCGTTGGAGAAACGGGAGGTAAAGATTTTATTATGGTTCATAAATCTGCTGAACCTTCAGAAGTTGCTACAGCAATGTCTAGAGGTGCTTTTGAATACCAAGGACAAAAATGTTCGGCTGCTTCTAGAGCATACGTTCCTTCTAATATTTGGTCTGAAGTAAAAGATATTTTAATAAATCAAGTGAAGTCATTTAAAATGGGTTCAACTGAAGACCCTTCTAATTTCATCAATGCTGTAATCGACGAAAAATCATTCGATAAAATCGCTACTTATATTGATTTTGCCAAAACGCAAGCAAATGCTGAAATTATTTGTGGGGGTAATTATGATAAATCAAAAGGTTATTTTATTGAACCTACAGTAATAGTTACGACAAACGTTCATTTCAAAACAATGTGTGAGGAAATTTTCGGACCTGTTTTAACAATTTATGTTTACGATGAAGATAAGTTTGAAGAAACAATGGAAATTTTAGATCAAACTTCTGATTATGCATTGACTGGAGCAATTATTTCTAATGACCGTTATGCAATTAATTTAGCGATTAAAAAATTAGAAAATGCTGCTGGTAATTTCTATATCAATGATAAACCTACAGGTGCAGTTGTTGGTCAACAACCATTTGGAGGAGCTCGTGGTTCAGGTACAAATGATAAAGCAGGTGCATCTATGAATTTGTTACGTTGGGTTTCAGCAAGAACAATTAAAGAAACATTTGTTACGCCAACAGACTACAGATACCCATTTTTAGGATAATTAAAAACTGCTAAATTTTAGAAGTATAGATATAAGACTACAAGAATCAAGACAAAAGGACAAATAAGTCTTGATTCTTAAAATCTTGTGTCTTTTGTCTAATATCTATTGTCTAATATCTAAGGTCTAGTATCTAATGTCTAATATCTAGAATCTATTATGCGCTTTTTATACTTCTTTTTATTTTTTTCCTTAAGATTATCAAATCGACTATATTTTAGAAAAAGAGCAACCCATAATTCTCCTAGAGGTTTTTTGGGTAGAACTATTTATGTAAGTAATCACGCAGCTTCATTTATGGATCCGTTACTTGTAGCTTCTTTTCGAAATCCAATTGTTTTTTTCATGACTCGATCGGATATTTTTAAACCGTTATTGAAACCTATTTTGTGGGCATCACACATGTTACCTATTTATAGACAGCATGATGGAGATGATACGAAAGGTAAGAATGAAGAAGTCTTTAAAAAATGCTCTAAAATTCTTTTTAATGGTAGAAATTTATTGATTTTTGGTGAAGGCTTTACAGATGATGTTTTCATTCGAAGATTAAAACCCGTCAAAAAAGGAGCTGTTCGAATAGGATTTATTGCTCTTGAAGAAATGAATTGGAAAAAGAAAGTATACATTGCTGCTGTTGGCTGTAATTATTCAGATCCTAATTTTATGAGAAGTGATGTCTTGATTTCAACTTCGGATAAAATTTGTTTAAATGATTATAAAAATGACTTTGAATCCAATCCAAATAAAGTTATAAATGATTTAACAAAATTAATTGAAAGTAAAATGCGTTTGCAAATTACGCATGTGGAAGATAAAAATTGGGCACCTTTTCATGAAAATGTGATGCAATTGACTCGAAAAGGTATGAATTCAGAAAATTATGATCCAAAATTATCTCTAAAGTCAAGATGGCGTTATTCACAAAATCTTGCTAATTGGATGAATGAGAAAAACTTAGAAGAAACAGAAGAGCTTGTAGGATTAAAAGAAGAAATGGATAGCTATTTTAAGCTTTTAAAACGTTTTAAATTGAAAGAAAAATATGTTTTTGAATTTCAGACTTTAAAAGGAAGTAGAATAAAAGAGCTTTCCTATATGATTTTAATGTTCCCCTTTGCTCTTATTGGTTTAATCCATTGTTTTGTTCCTTATATTTTGATTAAAAGATTCACTGAAAAAACATTTAAAAGAAGAGTTTTTTGGGGTTCGGTTAAAATGTTATTAGGAAAGGCAAGTATGGGAATTTTTAATCTTCCTTTCATTTTCATTTTTTATAATTTTATTTATCCTAGTTATTTAGTAGTATTTGCTTATTATTTATTTGTAATTCCTACCTGTGGTTTAATTGCTTATTTGTACAATAGATTTTTAGTAGATTTTAGGACGAAAGGAATTATTCAAAAGATGGATATTTCAAAAATTATAGAGAAACGAAAAGCTTTACTTGAAAAAATAAAACACATCATTCCTGTTGCTTAAAGATTTTAGGTTCTTTACTATTGATGATTTATCCGTTTTTAACGCGTAGCCAAAATATAATTGCGAATGATAAGCTAATTGATACGATTATATTAGTAATGGCCCAAAACCAATGTCCATTTAATATTAGTTGAACCGTTTCATTACTAAACGTGCTGAAAGTACTAAAGCCACCGCAAAATCCTATAAGTAAAAAGGGACTTATCCAGGGTGATTGATTTAATTTTCCATGAAAAAATGAAACAATTACTGCGAGTAGTAGGCAAGCAATTGTATTAGAAATAAATGTAGCAATTGGAAAATCGGTTTCTATAAATTGATTAGAAACTTTACTTATACCGTATCTTGCAATGCTCCCTAATCCACCCCCAACAAAAATATAAACTATAGTAATCATTCGAATTTTTCAAACAAAGATAGGTAAACAAATTTATAATATAAGTAGGATATTACACTACCCACTATTCCGCCTACAAATATATCTGAAAAATAATGAACACCTAAATAGACCCTACTTAGACAAACTATAGATGCAATAAAAAGTAATATGTAAATTAATTTAGGATAGAATTTTTTTAAAGCCAAACCTACAAATACAGAGATTGCAAAAAAGTTAGCAGCATGTGAAGAAATAAAACCGTATAAACCTCCTCTATAAAATTCCCCAGGTTTATTTTGATAAAAATGAAGTTTATTGTAGAGTAATAAATTATGGGATGGTCTATATCGTTGAAATATTTCTTTAAAGCAATAAGTTGATATTAAATCAGATAAAATTACTGATAGGATAGCAATCAAAGTAAATAGTAAAACACGTTTAATATTTAGCTTTATATAAGCCAAATAGATTAAGAGAATATAAAATGGTATCCAAACGACCTTAGAAGAAATGACCCACATAATTTGATCTAGCATTGGATGATTACACCCATTTATAGCAATGACAATCTTATGGTCTATTTCTTCTAAAAAATTATCCATTATTTAAGGTTTCCCAAATCATATCTTTTAATTCTACTAATCCTTGTTCAGCTACTGAAGATATAAAAATATATGGAATGTTCGGTAAGTCTTTTCGAATATCATCTTTTAGCTGATCATCTAACATATCCGATTTTGAAATGGCTAATAACCGATCTTTATGTAATAATTCAGGATTATATTGTTTTAATTCGTTTAATAAAATTTTATATTCTTCATGAATATCTTTGCTATCAGCAGCAATCATAAAAAGTAAAAGAGAGTTTCTTTCAATGTGTCTTAAAAAACGTAATCCTAATCCTTTTCCTAAATGCGCACCTTCAATAATTCCTGGAATATCAGCCATAATGAACGAACGATAATCTCTGTATTTTACAATTCCTAAGTTCGGTCGTAAAGTGGTAAAAGCGTAATCTCCAATTTCTGGTTTTGCAGTAGAAATTACAGATAACAAAGTGCTTTTTCCCGCATTTGGAAAGCCAACTAAACCAACATCAGCAAGTACTTTTAATTCAAGTATTTTCCAACCTTCTTGTCCGGGTTCTCCTGGTTGTGCGTAACGAGGTGTTTGAAAAGTGGATGATTTAAATTGAGTATTACCCAAGCCTCCTCGACCTCCAGGTACTAAAATTCTTTCTTCGCCATCTTTTGTGATTTCGAATAAAACTTCTCCTGTTTCTATATCTCTAGCAAGTGTCCCTATTGGAACTTCAATGTATTTATCTTCTCCTTGACCGCCAGTTTTTAAATTTCCAGAACCATGACCACCGTGACCTGCTTTTGAGTGTTTATTAAACTTCAAATGCAAAAGTGTCCACAATTGGCTGTTTCCTCTAACAATAATATGACCACCACGACCACCATCACCACCATCAGGACCACCCTTTGGAATGTATTTTTCACGTCTAAAATGCGCTGAACCACCTCCACCACTTCCGGATTTACAGTGTATTTTTACATAATCAACGAAATTATCTGAAGCCATATTATTTTTTAATTAAAGTAAATCATAAAATTGATTTACAAAATGATTCATTTTATTTTAATGAACCACAAATGTACACATTTATTGGGGATAGGTTTTTATAAAATACGATAGAGACGTATAATTATACGTCTCCACTATTAATTTTATTCAAATAAATTTTTTTATAAACCCCAAAGGTTTTTATAAAAAATCAAATCAAAAATTATCTATAACAGAAAACAAACGGTTTGTAATTTCATCGATAGAACCTATTCCATCAATAGACACAAATTTATTTTGTTCCTGATAAAATTCTTTCACAGGTGCTGTTTCTGAATTGTAAACATGAATTCTATTTGCAATTACTTCGGGGTTTGCATCATCCGCTCTTCCGCTGATTTCTGAACGTTTTGCTAATCTTGTTTTTAATTCATTTTCTTCCACTTCAAGTGCTAACATAACTTTTATTGAAGTGTTTAGTTCAATTAAAAAATTGTCCAAAGCAGCTGCTTGGTTATTTGTTCTAGGAAATCCGTCAAAAATAAATCCTTTTGCAGCTTCGTTTTTTAAAACTTCTGATCGAAGCATATTAATCGTAACTTCATCAGGAACTAACTTTCCTGCATCAATGTAACTTTTAGCTAATATTCCTAATTCGGTTTCACCTTTTATATTTGCTCTAAAAACATCTCCCGTAGACAAATGTACTAAGCCGTATTTTTCAATTATACGCTCTGATTGTGTTCCTTTTCCTGCTCCTGGAGGTCCGAATAAAACGATGTTTAACATAGTGTTTTAATTTATTTCAACAAGTGAAGGCGACTTTGTTTTTACTTGATTCGCTTCTTTGTTTAATAGGTATATATCTTCTAAATTTCTTCCTTTTTCATTGTAATCCATACCGAATCCAACAACAAATTCATTTGCAATTGAAAAGCCAATATATTCGGGTTTAAATTCACCTTTAAAGGCTTCTGGCTTGAACATTAATGCACATGTTTTTAGCGATTTAGGATTTTCTTTAGTAATTAATTTTTTTATTTTATCTAAAGTTAGTCCGCTATCTACTATGTCTTCTAAAATTACTACATGTTTGTTAGTAATCGATGATGTAAGACCAATTATTTCATTTACGTCCCCTGTTGAAGACGTTCCTGAGTAAGATTTTACTTTTATAAATGAAACTTCGCAATCTAAATCGATGTTTTTCATTAAATCTGAAGTAAACATAAAAGAGCCGTTTAGGACAGAAATAAAAATTACTTCTTGACTTTTATAATCTGAATTTAGAAAAGTAGCTAACTGAGCTACTTCGCTAAGGATTCGATTTTTATCAATGAAAGTATCGAAATATTTGTCGTTAATTTTAATCACCTTTTAGCCATTTTTTATACAAAAGTACAATTTTATTAAAAATAAGGTCAATAAATATTTTAAAACTATATTTTACAAAAAAATATCAGCTTATATTTGCGTTATGCAAAAAAAATGGTACGGTAAATCTTTTCGTTTGGGAATGATTGGTGGTGGACAGTTAGGAAGAATGTTTATTCAAGAATCTACAAATTTTGATGTCAATATTCACATATTAGATCCAGATGAAAACGCACCTTGTAAATCAATTTGTTCTGAATTTACAGTTGGTAGTTTAACGGATTATGATACGGTTTTGAATTTTGGTCTCGACAAAGATTTGTTAACTGTTGAAATTGAAAATATTAATATTGATGCTCTTGAAGAATTAGAACGATTGGGTAAGAAAGTATTTCCTCAGCCCCAAGTTTTAAGAATTATTCAAGATAAGGGCATTCAGAAAGAATTTTATAAAAGCAACAATATTCCAACTGCTGATTTTTATTTAATTAACAATTTAGATGAATTATCAGAATTTACTTCAAAATTCCCATTAATTCAAAAACTTCGCAAAGGTGGGTACGATGGAAAGGGAGTTCAAGCTTTAAAGTCGGTAGAAGATCTTTCACAAGCATTTTCTGAACCGTCTATTTTAGAAAAGATGATTCCTTTCGAAAAAGAACTTTCTGTAATAGTTGCCAGAAATGAAAATGGAGATACAGCTGTTTATCCTACTGTAGAATGTGAATTTAATCCAACAGCTAATTTAGTGGAATTTTTATTTTCACCTGCTTCCGTTTCTAAAGAAATAGAAGATAAAGCAAGAAAAATAGCAATTGATGTCATTGATAAATTGGGTATGGTTGGTATTTTAGCGGTTGAATTCTTCTTGCTAGAAAACGGAGATTTATTAGTGAATGAAATAGCACCCCGGCCTCATAATAGTGGTCATCATACAATTGAATGCAATGTTACATCACAGTTTGAACAACACATGCGATCTATTTTAAATTTACCTCTAGGCTCAACTAAAATGCTACAAAATGGGGTAATGATTAACCTTTTAGGCGAAGTTGGATATGAAGGTTCAGCCATATATGAAGGTTTAGAAGAAGTGATTTCGATAGAAGGGGTAAAAGTTCATTTGTACGGAAAAGAAAATACAAAATCTTTCCGAAAAATGGGGCATGTTACCATTTTTAATGATTCCCTAGAGGACGCTAAAGAAATTGCTAAAAAAGTGCAGAAAACGATTAAAATTATTGCGTAAAATAGACGGAATTATTTTTAACTTTACAGAAACAAGATAGTAGTATGAAATTTTTACAGTTTATATTTATTTTTTTACTTTCAGTAACCTTTTTCTCTTCGTGTAAAAAAAGAGGCTGTGCTGATCCTGATGCTTTGAATTTTGACATCAATGCTTCAAAAGATGACCATTCTTGTTACTATTATTGGATAGGGCAGCATTATGGGGGTGGTGATATTATTTACATAGATCAAACTAAAAAACATGGTTTGATAACTGCAACTTTTAGTTTACAAAAAAACCACTCAGCTTCTGGGGGGTTTATACAAACTAGTACAGGTGTGTATAGCGGGAGGTCAAATACTGAGTTGATCGCAAAAACTTTTGGGCCAGGTACTGCTGCTTATGATTGTTATATTCTTGATACATTAGGATATAGCGATTGGTTTTTACCTTCAAAAGAAGAAGCTGTAGGTTTAATTTCTTTATCTAAATTGGGGCAGGCAAATACAAGTAGCATTGCTTATTTGATGTCATCTTCTTTTTCAGACTCAACTAGTATTTGGACAGTTTATATGCCATCGTCAACAGCTATTACGATGGGAAGTGATGCAAAGGCAGCTGTTCGACCAATGAGGACTTTCTAAGCCTTCTCAATGGTTAAACTTTCAATTTTATAATCGGAATTTATTTTTTTAAATTGAATAGTTATTCTGAATGTTTCGGTTTTACTAGTGTAATTTCCAATTGCAAATGATCCTTCAATCGTCTCTTTTCCTTTAAATATAAATTTGAAAGAATCACTTGGTTTTTTTATAAAAAAGTCTTTTAAAACTAAAGTTGCTTGAGATTGGCTATAAGCCCCCTCAATTCCTAAAATATTTAAGAGTAGTTTATCCTTTCCATAACTTACAATTCCATTTGGATTATTACCCAAGAATGCCTCTTCTATATTGGTATATGGAATATCATTAGTAGTGTTGAAAGTCATTAAAATTGATATTAAAAAAGTATATAAATATCCCATAAGTTTTCTTTTAAAGAAGTTCAATTTACAATAATTATGCCACTATAATGGTTGTTGACTTCGAGTGCCTCAGCCAACTTCAATACTATTGTTGACTGAGGTTCTCGAAGTCAAAACTATTTCTTAAATTTAGAGCTTTCATTAAATTGTGAATTTTGAAAGTAAAATTTATTTGTATTGGTAAAACGGGGAAAGATTTTTTAATTGCTGGAGAACAAGAGTATTTGAAGCGTCTGAAGCATTATATAGATATCGATAGAATTGAGATTCCAGACATTAAGAATGCTAAAAAACTTTCAGTGGATCAAATAAAAGAATTGGAAGGGAAAGAAATTTTAGCTAAAATTTCTCAAGGAGAACAAGTTGTTTTATTAGATGAAAATGGGAATCATTTTTCATCTGTTGAATTTTCGAATTTCATGCAACAGAAATTTAATCAAGGAGGTAAGGGATTGGTATTTGTCGTTGGAGGTGCTTATGGTTTTTCGGAAGAGGTATACAAAGCAGCAACATCCAAAATTTCGCTTTCAAAAATGACTTTTTCTCACCAAATGATTCGAATGATATTTTTTGAGCAAATTTATAGAGCAATGACGATTTTAAAGGGTGAGCCGTATCATCATTCTTAATTGCTAGACCTTTTCTTTGAAAGCTTCTATTTCTCACTTTTTTGGGGCAATGCCAAAAAGTGAGAACTATGAATAGATTTATCGAAGCATAACCTCTAATCCCGAAGATATATTTTCTTTTGTTAAGACTATTATTTACAATTAAAGCTATCAGAAGACTGCACCTAAGAAATTAATTTGGGTCCCATAGATTGAAAAATCGAATTAATTTCGAACTGTTTGAGCTATTTCAGCGAGTTTTTGAAATTTCGATTTTTTATTCGTGATGGGTAAATGAATTTGTTAAGTGCTAGACCTTTTTGCTTACTTTTTGGGGCAATGCCAAAAAGTGAGAATCTTGAATAGATTTTTATTTTTGAGGCTGAGTTTAATCTACTTCCCCCTTTGGAGTAGAAAAAGCACGGCTTTTGAAGATCAAGCGTTAGCGCAGTGATACGAGGGGGAGGAAAGCTGATGTTTAAAATAGAATCAAGATTAAATTTTTCATTTTCAGCTTTTATATGATAAAAACTCAGCTTTTGAAGATCTATTTATAGTGCAGTTAAACGATTGAATCAAAGCTTAAACTTCGACTTGTATTCTTCTCACTTTTCCTTGATGAAGAGAAAGTTCTACTTTCGAAGACAAGCGGTAGCGCCGGTAGTAAGCAAAAATCAAGATCATTTTAAGGAATTTTTTATTACGCTCCACTTCATAAAACTGCAAGTAAATTGTCTTCTTCCTGCTTATTTTCGCTGAAAAAGCGAAACGCAATTACGAAGAAATTTACAGCTAATTCTTTAAAATAATCAATTCTCATTAGCTTCGCATTCATTTATATTAAGTTTTATAACTTAAGATTAAAGCTATCAGACCAACTGCGCCTTATAAATTAATTTGGGCCCCATAGATTTAAAAATCGAATAAATTTCGAACTGTTTGAGCTTTTTCAGCGAGTTTTTGAAATTTCGATTTTTGAAACGTAATGGGTAAATGAATTTGTTAAGTGCTAGACCTTTTATTCGAAAGCTTCTCTTTCTCTCTTTTTGGGGCAATGCCAAAAAGTAAGAGTTGTGAATAGATTTTTTTCTGTGAGGCTGAGTGTATCGTCCTAAAAAAGTTTACACTTTTATTAATCAATATGTGTAGAAAAAATGGAAAAAAGTAAACCAATTTTAGAACAAGACATATAAACTTACTATACTTCTTATTTTATTCGTATCTATAAACCCAGAATCTCAGGTTATTAATTTCCAGCCATAATCCGAAATGTTATTTTATACACTTTTAATTATTGCTTTAATTAGCTATGATAAAAACACTTTTTTTAGCTAGTCATTTTGAACCAGAATCACATGGTCAATATGACTGGATTTTCCAGGATATGCAAAGCGGATGTGTTTTTAAAACAGATGGCAAAAGGAAGATGAATATTGGTCATAGATTTGTTTCAACAACTGAATCTTATGAATCACAATATACAGCTGAACTTGGGAATTATTGAAGGTAAAGCATTTGTTTGTTTAATTTGTAATTAAATTTCCAAATGTGTAATTTTATATGTAAATTTGTAATATGAATTTTTAGTATGGTAATTATTTCAAAAACAATCTTAGCAGAATTTGGTGTTAAACATGCAGATTCAGTTGAAGCACTGAACAAGTGGTATGCTAGTACCAAACAATCTGATTGGAACAATTTAAGTGACGTAAAACAATCATTTAATAATGTTGATTACGTTGGAAACGATAGGTACGTATTCAACATAAAGGGCAATAAATACAGATTGGTTGTGATGATGTTTTTAAGTATTAGAACAGTTTACATTCGATTTATTGGAACTCATGCTGAATATGATAAAATAGATTGTGCTATAATTTGACAGACTAAAAGAACAGAAATAAATTATACCGATAAGACATGAAAACAGATAAAATTAAAACCAACAAAGAGTACGAAGAAGTAATGAAAAGTATTGAAAAGTTACTTCAAAAAAGCACCCAAAATGGTGGGTTTGAAAAGTTGCCGACTGATGATGTTCAGAAACTTAAAACACTTTCATTGATGGCTGAACAATTCGAAGATAGCCTTTCATTGATGCCAATTAAAGCACCAACAACACTTATTGAAATGATTCGTTATAAGATGTTTGAAATGAACCTTAAACAAAAACAATTGGCAAATATCCTTGAAATCAGTGAAACTCGTATCTCAGAGTTACTTACTGGTAAAAGAAAACTTAATATTGATATGGCTAAAAAGCTTCATTCTAAATTAAATATTGATGCTCACTTTATCCTCGAAGTAGCTTAAAATATATTAATTGAACTCGGGATATAATCTGACTGCGGCTAGACCTTTTCTTCGAAAGCTTCTCTTTCTCACTTTTTGGGGCAATGCCAAAAAGTGAGAGCTATGAATAGATTAGACTAAGCAAAACCTCTAATCCCGAAGATATTATAGTTTAGACTAAGGATTAGATGAATAATATATATTTAAAATTAAACTTCGACTATTATTCTTCTCACTCCTTTTTCCTAATTATTTAACAGATTAATTTATTTTGTTTCTAAAAATTACTATTTTTGGTAATAAATTGAAATAAAATGTATATTGATTTTCAAAATAAAATGAAAGTTTTCCCAGTTTTTTCGATAAAAGATATCGAAAAAGCTTTTCCTACATTTGATAAAAAGGCACTTGTCTATTGGCAGAAAAAAGGATACTTGATTAAAATTAGAAATGGTTTTTATTGTTTTTCAACGTCTCCAATTGAAGAAAATTTTTTATTTTTCACTGCAAATAAAATATACATCCCATCCTATATTTCATTTGAATCTGCGTTGTCTTTTTACGGAATAATTCCTGAAGGAGTTTTTATGATTACTTCGGCTTCTAGTAAAAAAACGAATCATTTTGAAACCTTATTAGGAAAATTCAACTACAAGAAAATTCAACCAAGCTTGTTTTTTGGCTATAAAATAGTTAACTTAGGTAGGAATTCATTCAAGATTGCTGAATTAGAGAAAGTTATTTTGGATACTCTTTATTTAAATGATTCATTAAATTCGATTGAAAGTTTTAATAGTTTACGATGGAACAAAGA
This sequence comes from Flavobacteriales bacterium, assembly GCA_947380375.1. Classification (GTDB taxonomy): domain Bacteria; phylum Bacteroidota; class Bacteroidia; order Flavobacteriales_D; family Crocinitomicaceae; genus CAIUKX01. Next base: position 6,135 of record CANCQX010000056.1, on the reverse strand, counting down.
GGAATTAAAAAAAATTGATTTTGAAAAATTATTAAATTATAAATTGCTATTCGATTCGAAGGCTTTAAATAATAGAATAGACCACTTAATAAAATATATTTATGCTTAATCTAAAAGAAATTGAAAATCAATACCCTGAATCATTACGTCCTTTTAAACGTTTCATTTTACGCGAATACCTTCAGTATAAAATTTTAGAAATAGTCTTCAATGGACCTTACGCAAGTAAATTATGCTTTTTAGGAGGCACTTGTCTAAGAATAGTCCATAATCAACAACGTTTTTCTGAAGATTTAGACTTTGACAATTTCAATTTATCAGTTCAGGAGTTTAATTCAATTTCCAAAAATATAGAAGAAAAATTAACATTAGAAGGTTATGAAGTAGAATGCAAAGAAATTATCAAAGGAGCGTTTCATTGTTATATACGCTTTCCTAAAATTTTATTTAACGAACGACTTTCAGGTCATTTAGAAGAAAAAATATTAATACAATTAGATACAGAATCTCAAGATTTTAAATTTACTCCAGAGTCGATTATCATCAATAAATTTGATGTATTCACCTCGATTTTTATTACTCCATTATCAATTTTGTTAGCTCAAAAATTTTATGCTGTCATCAATAGAAAAAGAAATAAAGGGCGAGATTTTTACGATATCGTATTTTTGTTAGGTAAAGGAATTAAGCCAGATTTGATTTATATTCAATTAAAACTGGGTGTAAAAACGGGAAATGATTTAAAAGTATTAATCATAGAAACTTGTAACAAAATAAGCATGAAGGAAATGGCAGATGATGTAGAACCTTTTTTGTTCAACCCATCAGATGCGAAAAAAGTGTTGTTTTTTAAAGAATACCTTCAACAAATCGATTTGGATTCAATACATATCAATTAAAAAATAATAATTTAGAAGAAATATATTAGTGGTTTAAGGCACCTAGAAAAACAGAAAAACGTTAGATTTTATTTTTAATTTCTAAATATGTATTTTCAATTCCTTTTTGAAGAGAAGTGAATTTTAATTCTTTAAAATTATTTTTAAGTTTTGAATTGTCTAATAAGATTTTAGGATTATCGCTGCCTCTAGTTTCTTTGTAGTTTATCTTAAAATCCTCATCCGTGATTTCTTCAATTTTTTCAATTACTTCATTTATACTCAGTGAATCATCGGAAGAAAGGTTGTAGACGTTTGATTTTGTAAATTCAGATAGGCAGGAATTAGCTAACGCTTTTGCGACATCTTTCACGTAAATATAATTTCTAATAATTTCTCCATTTCCGAAAACTGTTACTTCTTGTTCTGAAATTATTTTTTCTAAAAATGTATTGATGATACCTAATCCTTTGGAAGTATTTTGACCTTCACCATAAATATTTGAAACTCTAAAAATATCGTATTTTAGATTGTGTTTCGCTTCAAAATAATTTAAATAATATTCCATTGTTACCTTATTTATACCATGAGGAGAAAAAGGTTTTTTGTTTGAATCTTCATTTAAATTTTCAGTTGAACTTCCGTATATTGTTCCTGCACTAGATGTGAAAATTATTTTTTTTACATTTAATTGAACTATGCACTCTAAAAAATTAATAAATGGGATTAAATTATTTTCAATTTCTGATTTTGGATTCTCCCAGCTTGATGCAGGGATTGATGCAGAAGCTAAATAGTATACAACATCTATATTATTAAATGAGTTTAAAATTTGCTTAGAATTATTTAGATCAATTTGAGTATAATTGAACTCCTTTTGAAATACCGATGTTTCACTTCTTCCAAACAAAAACAATTTAAAATTTTTATTTTCAGAAAGTTGATTTACAAGATGCTTCCCTATAAAACCATTGGCTCCAATAATTGCAATATTCATAGTTTTACACATTTATGGTTTCTGCAATCACAGTAAATGGTCTATTTCTTACTTCGTCGTAAATTCTGACAATGTATTCTCCAATGATTCCTAAGCAAATTAATATTAATGAACTAAAAAATGAAATAAGTATTACAAGTGATGTAAAACCTTTAACCTCAATATCATTAATTAGGTTTTGATAAAGTGTAATGGAAGAATAGATTATAGCAAAAAATAAGCCAATAGAACCTAAAATAGTGATTAATCGTATTGGAACATTTGAAAATGAAAATATTCCGTCTAGTGCGATTTTAAATAATTTTTTTAAAGTATAACCAGATTCACCTTGAAATCGTGCGTGTCTATCATATTCTACTCCAACTTGTTTGAAACCAACCCAAGCTCTTATACCTCTTAAGAAAGGGTTTTTCTCTTGAAGTTTTAGCATGTTGTCTACAACTACTTTCTTCATAACACAGAAGTCTCCACTGTCCATTTGGATTTTTGTGTCACTTAATCGCTTTAAAATTTTATAAAATGTAGAATAACTTAATTTCTTAAAAAAAGATTCTTTTCTTTTTTTTCTAACGCCATAAGCTACATCGTTGCCTTTGTCAAGAAATGAAAAGAAATGTGGAAGCAGTGAAGGTGGATCTTGTAAATCGTCATCAATTACTGCAATATAATCTCCAGTGCAATAACTCAAGCCTGTTTTAACTGCAATTTGATGCCCGAAATTACGAGCTAATCTAAATCCTTTTATGTAGTTGTATTGAGTACTTAATTCGATGATTTTTTCATAACTAGTATCTTTACTTCCATCATCAATCAATAAAAGCTCTAAATCCCAATTATTATTAATTTTTTCAATATCAATTGCTTCTAATAAATTATGAAGAAATCCGGATGAATTATAAACGGGTACTATTATTGAAATTTTCTTTTCGCTCATATTTACACTACTAAAATACATTTATAAAAGTAATATTTATAACTGAAACATAATTAAACTTTGAGTTTTATTCTTCTCACTCCTTACACTGTCGTTTAGTCTTCGAAAGTTACCACTTTTTCTTCTTGATAAAAAGTAAGCAAAAATTAAGACCTTTTTGCTTATTTTTTGGGGCAATGCTAAAAAGTAAGAATTCGTGAATAGATTTATCGAAGCAAAACCTCTAATCCCGAAGAGATTTTCTTTTTTCTAGTTAAAACTATTATTTTAGCTTAAAAATATCACACCAATGCTCTTCAGAAATAATCCAAAATCTCTCTTCCATTTATTACCTTTTTTATTTACTTTTGATAAAAAAAACTAAATGCAAGATTTATTTCAGTTAGATTATTTTTCAATTTTAGATATTACTTGGTCTTTGTTGTTTTTAGTTTTACTTTTTATTTATGTTAACAATAAAAAAAAAGAATTTATTGATTTCGATTATTATAAATATTATTCTTTTAATGTCTATTCAAAACTATTTTTAGGTCTTCTTTATGCACTTTATTATATCATTATTGTTGATGGAGGTGATACTTTAGCTTATTGGGATGGGGCATTAAAAATGAATGCACTTTTTTGGCATTCACCATCAATGTACTTCAATGAAATGTTCAACGATCCAGATATTTTTAGATATGCTAGCCATTTTAATATTAACATTGGGTTACCTCCTCGATGGATATATATGGAAAAAGAAAGTTGGTTTATTACAAAGATAGTTTCTATTTTCACTTTTGTATTGTTTAAAAGTTACTTAGTAACGATGTTTGTATTGGCTTATATTTCATCAATAGCATCTTGGAAATTATTTCAATTAGTATATAATTTTCAAAGAAATTCAACTAAGCATATTGCTTTTGCAGCATTGTTTCTTCCTTCAGTAGGTTTTTGGTGTTGTGGTATAAATAAAGATACTATAGTTTATGCTGCTACACTTTGTATTATTTATCATTTATTTAAATTTCTGTCCCCTTCTGAAAAAACGAGTTATAAAAATTACCTGTGGATTGCTTTTTCAGTCTATTTATTGTATCATATTCGTGATTTTATGATTTTAACAATCGTGTTGCCTTTTGTTTTTGCTTACAGTGCACGAATAGTAAATAAGTACAGGAAAAACACGTTTGCTTTAATTTTGATACGTTTTGTATCAATAGTATTGGTAGTCTTGTTCTTTTATTTTCAAGGTGACGGAATAACATCCTCCTCAAAATTAGAGGAAGCTGCAGTAATTCAGAAAGATTTTTCGACCAATGACACCTATACTGGATCACACTATGATTTAGGAATTACAGATTTTACAGGTCTAGGTATGTTAAAAGCCTTCCCTGTAGCTGTAATAGCTGGTTTTTATCGCCCTTTTATATGGGAATCTTTAAAACTTACATTGATATCTAATGGAATTGAAGGACTCTATTTACTTTACCTCACTTTTTTGTTTTTTAGGCGTAATTTTTTGAGGAAAATTAATTTGATAAGAAAGCATGAATTTTTTATTTTCGCGTTCTTTTTCGCTTTACTTTTGGGGTATATGTCAGGTGTAACATCTGGATTACTAGGGGTTTTAGTTCGTTTTAAAGCCCCTTTACTTCCTTTTTTGGTTTTATTACTGACGATCAGTATTGATTTCGTTAAAAACTCAAAAACAGAAATGAATGCTGAGTCTGAATAATTTTCATCACTTAATAAGTCTGATTCACCAAATAAATAAGTAACTTTAACGCAATAAGTTTACCTTTTAAGTTAGTTCTGTCTGTGACTAGCTTAAGCGTAGCTATGTAAATTTCATATTTTATTTGTAATAAATAGTGCATAATCAAACAAGAATTATTTATAGATTAGTTAAAAAAAACCAATTTCTAATTGGTGTTATTTTATTGATTTTTAGTTTTATAATCGTCCGATTACCTTACTTTTTATATATGCCTTTTCCATTCATTAATGGAGATGGTCATGAATATTATGGTATTCTAAATTTAATAAAATATCATTCACAGATAAAAATTGGTTTTCCTGGAATTGGTTATCCAGTATTTTTTTTATTCTGCGAAAAAATAAACAATACAGCATTATTTGCTATTGCTATGCAGTCATTTATTCAATTATTAGCGGTTCTCTTGTTTTATTATTATTATAAAATTATATTTAAAAGACACCTTATTTTTACAGCTGTTTTACTAATTGGATATGTAACTTCTAATATTAATTTATACTATGACACGGCATACCATCCAGATAGTTTGATGGGAAGTCTTTTTATTATTGAATTAGCACTTTTAATGAAATTATTGTATAGACCAAGCTATGTATATTTTACCATTTTATCTTTTTTAGTAATAGGAACTGTTGCCGTTAGGGCAAATGGGATTATTTCTTTTTCATTGGTTTTTATATACTTAATATATATGGTATATATATTGAAAAGTATGAAATTTTTATTAATAAATAGTCTTCTATTTTGTATCCCAGTCTTATTATTGTGTACGTTTCATTATTTATCACCTCAATATTCTACGTTTAATATAGTTTCTTTTCCTATAGATGAAACGATAGATTCAAACACTAAATATAAGTCTTCTGAAAGCAAATTATGGTTAACTTTATTGAATTTGAATCTTAATAGAAATCTATTTCCTGAGAATTATTTTGGTAATAAAGCAGTTTATAAAGATACAACATATGCAAACTATGTAATGGCTTACCAAAGAGGATATACATTGAAAATTAATAAAGATGATGATTTAATAGTTTCTAATTACACAGATTCTAGGTCTGCTTGGAGTGACATTAACTTAGATAAGTGTAATGAAAAAAAATCAGAAAAAGATCGTGTTCAATTTGTAATTTTTAAAAATAATTTTAAAAATGTGTATAAAAAAAAAGAATTAATGGTATCTCCTCCGACCGATTACCATCATAAAATAATGCACTTCATTGGGTTTTATCAAATGTTTTATAAAACTATAGAAGTAAATAATTTTGTATTTGGTTATGAAAATCGAAATTTTTATGAGAAAAATACAAGAGCAAGATTTGGTAATTTACTTGGAAGTTTGGGGCAGATGAATAAATCGAATCAAAAATTATATAAAAGAGTGTATAAAGAGTTTTATAAAAGTCCAAAATTTAAGTTGAATAAAATGGAAGAAATTTTTTGGAATATGAAAACTTCAAAGTTATACCGTTGGATTATTCATCCATTTTATAAAATTCAACCAGTATTATTTCGAAATTTTTGGTATCCAATTATTTTTATATTAATAACTTTAGCTGCTATTATT
>CANCQX010000055.1 GCA_947380375.1 Flavobacteriales bacterium | reverse complement strand
TACTAAATTTCAGTTCTTTTTTCATCAGCGCTTTTACGTCCGCTTCAGAAAGTTCAAATTGAAATTTGATTGCATCGAATGGTGTTCGGTCTTCCCAAGCCATTTCGATAATACGGTTTATATCTTCGTTCTCTAATATCATTTTTTTGCTTCTTTTTTACAACGTTCACTACAATATTTTATCTCTTCCCACACTTTTTCCCATTTTTTTCTCCACGTATAGGAGCGTTCACAATGGATACAAACTTTTTGGGGAAGATGCTGCTTTTTTATTCCTTTCACTCAATTTTTTGCTTTTGCATAGGGTAAGCGAACAATTCGTTCAGTTCTGTGATAACTATCTAATCCACTATTTGTTATGCTTTTTGTAATTTCTAAATCGATAAATCCATCGGAAAGAATAGACTCTTCGGGGAGATATATAGTTTTAACTTTACCAATAATCATTAACGTGTCATTTAAAGGAATAGGAATTTTAGTTTGAAATTCCATACCAATTTGAACGGAAGATTCTTTTACGAATGGTGCGAAAAAATTCTCTTGATACTGAGGTGTCAAACCACTTGCTTCAAATTCGGAAATATTTCTTGGATATCGCGCGGAAGTATGATGTGCTTGTTCGACAAATGATTCCATAATATGATTTATTGTGTAAAATCCAGTTTCTTCAATGTTTTCGAGAGTATGACGCTCAACCGAATCTGGACGTACAATCATTCCAATTAAAGGCGGATTTGATCCCAAATGAACCAAGGAGTTAAAAATGGATAAATTTTCTTGATTCGCTTTATTTTTCGTCCCGATTAATGCGACACTTTTAAAACCAGTTAAGGAATTGATGAAACTTGCTCGGTAGCGATGTTCCATTTCGTTGATGTGATCAGTAGTAATATTTTTCATATTTTTAGTTTGTTAACCAAAGTTTTCGATAGGTTTGATTAGGATCGTATTGTTTGGACTGTTTTTCTGTATCAAATTTCCGATTACCTCTTGGGTCATTTCCAACCCCTGCTAAATAAGCCCAATTCCCCCAGTTGCTACAAACATCATAGTCAATTAGTTGCTCTTCAAAATACGCAGCACCATATCTCCAATCGGATTGCAAATCGTGGTGTAGAAAACTTGCTACATTTTGCCTACCTCGATTACTCATAAATCCTGTTTTTTTCAATTCAATCATATTTGCATCGACAAAATCATTTCCAGTTTCCCCATTTTTCCATTTTTCAAATACTTCTGTATTGTGCGGATGTAAAGGAATGTTTTCACTTTTAATTCCAAATTGTTGGAAATAACGTTGGTGATGTTTTTTCATCATGAATCGGAAATAGTCTCGCCAAAGTAATTCGAAAATTAACCAATAAGTAGATTCATTTGAACAGACCTCTTTTTCATATTTTTTGATGGTGTGATAAATGGTTTTAGGAGAAATACAACCCATTGTTAACCAGGTTGATAGTTTTGAAGAATAGGATTCGCCTACCAATCCATTTCTTGTTTCTTTGTAGTTTTGTATGTTATTGGTTTCAAACAAATAATCATTTAATCTATTGAGGGCATGCGTTTCTCCTCCTTTGAAAGGAAAGGCTGTTCTTGCGTCTATTTCTATTGGGTTTAGGTCAAAATCGGAAAAATTTGGCAATTCAAATTTCGGAAGAACAGGGGATTTTATCTCTTTTGGTACTTCTGAAATTGGTCTTACATTCGATTCTTTTTCAACTTTTTTTCTAAAATCTGTAAAAACTTCTGGTATATTTTTAAGTGGGAAGGGTAAATCAGATGCATGAAATAGTGTACTCGTCGAGAATGTTTCAACGGTACAAAACAATTTCCATGCAACTACTTCGACTTTTGCTAATCGTTCTTTTTCTTCATAAGAAACTTCTTGTTTACAATAGATTTTTGAAACATTATATTTCTTAATTAATTCGGACATTAAATCTGTTGTATTACCTTTTAATACAATTAAAGTAGACCCTAATGCTTTTAATTGTTGTTGTAAATCTGTTAAAGATTCCAATAAAAAATTCAATCGAATATTTCCAATCTTTTTGGTTCCAAATACTGTTTCTTTAAAATCTTCCTCGTCAAAAATATAAACAGGAATTATTTCGTCACTTTCTTGAATAGCTTTTACAAGTGTTTCATTATCAGAGATTCTTAAATCTGTTTTGAACCATACTATACTTCGTTTAGCTTCCATAATTTACAAGTTTTCGATGTTATTAAGGTAATGAGATGCTTGAACTAATAATTTTTCTTTTTGACCAGAATCCATTTTATCCCAAATCGAATACATCATTTTTAATCGGAAATTACTCCGTAATTTGTCTTGATGTTGATCAAAGAAATTCCAATACAAACTGTTAAATGGACAAGCGTTTTCGCCTGTTTTTTCATTGGATTTGTAGTGACAGTTTTTACAATAATCACTCATTTTATCAATGTAACTGGCAGAGCTTATGTACGGTTTACTTCCTACTATTCCGCCATCTGCATACTGACTCATTCCGCGGGTATTCGTAATTTCGACCCATTCGAATGCATCGATGTAAATACCTAAATACCAATTATCTACATCATCTGGATTAATTCCTGCTAAAAGAGCAAAATTTCCTGTAATCATTAATCGTTGGATGTGATGTGCATAGGCATATTTCAACGATTGAGAAATTGAATGTTTTAAGCAATTCATTTTGGTATTTCCATCCCAAAACCAGCTTGGTAATTTTTTGTTTTGTTCAAAGAAATTCAATGTTTTATATTCAGGCATTTTCGCCCAATAAATTCCTCTCATGTATTCTCTCCAACCCAAAATTTGTCGAACAAATCCTTCTATTTGATTAACAGTGCAATGTTGTTTTTCATTCCAGAATGATACTACTTTATCAATTACTTCCTTTGGTGAAATCAGTTTGATATTTAATGAAAATGAAATTCGTGCGTGATAAATAGACCAAGATTTTATCGTCATAGCATCTTGAAGAGTTCCGAAAAGAGGTAGACAATTTTCTATGAAATAATCGAGTAATTCCAAAGATTCAATTCGACTGATAGGCCAATTAAATGAAGTAGGATTAATTTCTCCAATCGTTTTTACGTCACATTCAATAAGTAATTTAACAAATTCAGATACATCGTGTTGAAATAATTTTGGTTCTAGAATACGATGATTTTCAGGTATTCTTTTTCGATTATCGTGATCAAAATTCCATTTGCCTCCAATTGGTTGACCATTTTCCATCAAGATGGAATTTTTTTTTCGCATAGCACGATAAAACGATTCCATTAAAAAATCCTTTTTATTTGCGAAAAATTCTTGAAGTTCTTCTCTTGATGTAAAAAAATGTTCAGAATCAAATTTCTCTGTAGGAATATTAATTTCTGATGCCAATTGAATTAATAATTTATCTACTCTCCATTCATCTGGCAATAAGTATTCAAATTTTTCAAATTGTTCTTTTTGAATTAATTCTTTTATGTTTTCTGAAAAGGAGTGTTTATTTATAGGATCATTTAAGGAAATGTATACGATTTGATGACCATAATTTATCAATTTTTCAGCAAATTGTCGCATTGCATAGAAAATTCCAACGACTTTTTGAATATGATGAACAACATAATTAGTTTCGGATTTTACCTCCATTAACACATAGGTGACTTCCTCATCCTTTTTATTGAACCATGAATGTTGTTCATTTAATTGATCACCTAAAATAAGTCGAAGCGTTTTCATTTTCTTAGATTTACGTGTTTATTCAAAATGCGAATTCCTTCCAATTTTGTTTCTATTTCTTTTCGCTTTCCCCAAATAATATCGCTTGCGTATTTCCTGGTTGTTTCTAAGTCAACAATTGGTTCGGGATAATCAACACCAATTTTAAAGTTGTAAATTTCTTGTTCAAATGCATTTAATTTCCAAGGTTCGTGGATTAAATGTGAAGGAATATCTTGTAATTCTGGACACCATTTTTTTATGAAAATTCCTTCTGAATCATGGTCTTCAGAATTTTTAATTGGATTATAAATTCTCACAGTATTCACTCCAGTTATTCCTGCTTGCATGTGAATTTGAGGATAATGAATACCCGGTTCATAATCCAAAAATTGTCGGGCTAAAAAGTGTAAATCTCTCCAGTCTTGCCACAAATTGAAAACAAAAAATGAAACTACCATAGCACGCATACGAAAATTTATAAATCCCGTTTCGACTAAGCAACGCATGCAAGCATCAACAAGAGGAACACCCGTTTTTCCATTTTGCCAGGCTTTTATGTAATCAATGTTTCTAGATTTAATAACCGAGTTGTATGATTTATTAACGGGTTCAAATTCCATACTGCATTCATCCTCAAATTTTTGAATAAAATGACAATGCCAATGAAGTCGAGAAATGAAATTTGTAAGTGCTCTTTTATGTTTAGAATCTTTATAATGTTGAAGTGTATATTGATACACCATTCTCATACTTATATTTCCGTACGTTAAATAAGGAGACAATCGGCTACAACCTTTTCTACTTAATTCAGGTTTAGAGATATGCTTACTGTAATTTTGACAACGATTTTTCAAAAAACTCTCTAAATATCTCCAAGCCCAATATTCGCCTCCTTTTTGAAAACTTGAATTGGGTGTAGAGATTTCGACTGGTAGAGTAGGACCTTTATTTGAATTGTAAAATTCCGAGGCTAACTGTAAGATATTCCATTCTTTTTCATAAATTATTTTTGGTTGAGATAACATTGTTGCTTTCCATCTTTTTTCCCAATCAATTCTTGACTTTAATTTTCTTATAACACCATTTGTTTGGCTTTCTCTCCAGTTGATAGTATTTTCTTTACAAAATGAATTGACTTCAATATCTCGGTCATAACTGATTTTATTTCCGATTTCTTGATGAGAAAAAATGTTAACTATTTCATATTTGGTAGATATTAGTTCAAGAATAGGTGATGCTTCTGTATGAAAAATATAAATTTCACTTTTTATTAATTGTAATTTTTCATTCATCTCTTGAAGAGATTCATAAATAAATCGCCAATGTCTTATATCGCTGTCATCATAATTTATTAATGAAGGTTCGAAACAATAAATAAGTAAAGTTGGAAGTTGAGATTGTTGAGCAAGTAAAAGTGGCTCATGGTCGGTAAACCTTAAATCTCTTTTAAACCAAACGATATTTATTTTTTCTTTCACATTTTTTGTTTAAACAAATATACAAAATGTTAAACAAAAATCACTTTTAAAAGATTTAATTTATAAGTGATATGAAGAGAAGATCTTGAAATATATCTTAAGGTTACTTTGATTTGTAATTAGATTATCAAAAAATAGCAAATAATAGTTGTATGTATAACTATTATTTCTAAATTTGAATTTCAAAAATAAAGTAATGGGAAAATTAGAACAAGATTTACAGCAAAAAAAGTTTAATAATGAAGTCATTAAGGCGAACATTAATATTCTTTTTACTGCAAATTTTATCTACAATCAAATCTCCTCATACTTAAAACCTTATGATTTAACACACGAACAATTCAATGTTCTTCGTATTTTAAGGGGGAAACATCCTGAATGTATGTGTCAAAAAGATGTGTTGAGTAGGATGGTAGCTCCAAAATCAAATCTAACTTTAATCTTGAAAAAATTGATAGCTAAAAATTTAGTTTCAGTTTCTCAATCTCCAAAAGATAAAAGAGAATATGAAATTTCAATTACAAAATCAGGATTAGAAAAATTAAATATTTTGGATACTGAATTAATTAAACAAGATCATAATATTTCAAAATTAACTCAAAATGAAGCTGTTCAATTAAATGAATTGTTGGATAAAATTAGAGGTTAAAAAAAATTACACTAATAGTTGTATATATAACTAATTAAAAATGGAAAAGAAAATAATAGCTTCAATCAAGGCTCCGATAAGTAAAAGTATGGGGCCACACGTTCGACAAGTTATTCCAAGTACAGTTGGTGATTTAGATCCATTTGTGTTTTTAGATCACTTCGGACCTTTCACAAAATCACCCGATTTTAAAGGTGTTCCGCCACATCCACACGCAGGAATTGCAACAATTACCTATTTATTAGAAGGCAGTAATCGTCACCAAGATAGTTATGGACACGAAGCATTAATAAGCAGTGGTGATTTAGCTTGGATGCAAGCGGGAAAAGGTATTGTTCACGCAGAAGGGATGGATGAATTGAATACTGAAAATGAAACTGTTCACGGTTTACAATTCTGGATTTCACTTCCTGCAAAAGATAAATTTATCGAACCTGATTTTTTTCATTATAAAAAAGAGCAATTTCCAGTAATTAATGAAAATGGGATTGAATATAAAATTGTTGTAGGTGAGTTGAAAGGAGAAAAATCTCCAGTTAAATCTTTGTCCCCAGCGATGATATTCGATATTCAGATTACTGAAAACAGCCAAATTGAACTTCCAATTCAAGATAAATATTCAAGTGGTATTTATGTAATTGAAGGTGAGATCGAAATCGAAGGAAAAAAAATACTTCCTACTTCAATGACAAAATTCAGTTTAGAGGGCGAAACTATCACTATTAAAGCTGAAAGTGATGCGCGAATAATTGTACTTGGCGGTTTACCTTTGAATGAGCCTATTGTTGGGTATGCTTCATTTGTTATGAATTCAATGGGACAAATTCAACAGGTTATGACGGATTATCAGATGGGGAAAATGGGGGAAATTGAGGGATAGGTTGAGATTGAGGTTAAGGTTGAGGTTGATGTTGAGATAGAGGTTGAGTTTAAGATTGAGTTTTAGGTTTAGATTGAGGATGAGGTTTAGAATGAGGATGAGGTTAAGATTTAGGTTGAGTTAAAAAAGTGTAATTAATAAAAACAAACAAATATGAAATTATTAGAAAAATTTAAAATCGGGGATTTAGAGTTGAAAAATCGAATAGCAATGGCTCCTATGACGAGAAGTAGAGCGAATGCTAATGGCGAAGTAACTGATTTAACGGTAAAGTATTATGTTCAGCGGGCTTCTGCAGGATTGTTAATTACTGAAGGTGTTAATATTTCTGAACAAGCAATTGGAAGTCCTTTTACACCAGGAATATTTACAACTTCTCAAATTGAAGCTTGGAAAAAAGTAACCAACGCTGTTCACGATGCAGAAGGTTTAATTTTTGCTCAATTATGGCACACAGGAAGAGTAGGGCATTCAATTGACAAAAATGGAAATTTACCAGTTTCAGCATCTGTAATTGCTATTCAAGGTCAAACTCATTTTACATCTCAAGGCCCGAAAGAATACGAAACACCAAGAGAATTAACAACGGAAGAAGTAAAACAAGTTATTCAGGATTACAAACAAGCAGCAATTAATGCAAAAGAAGCTGGTTTTGATGGGGTTGAATTACACGGAGCTTTTGGATATTTACCCAATCAATTTTTGGTAGATGGAGCAAATAAGAGAAACGATGAGTTCGGTGGTTCGATTGAAAATAGAAGTCGTTTTGTGATAGAAGTGATGCAAGCTTTGGTTGACGTTTTCGGAGCAGATAGAGTTGGAATTAAACTTTCTCCAAGTATTCCTTACAACGGAATGATTGATAGCGATCCGAATGCCTTATTCAGTTATTTAATTTCTGAATTAAACAAACTTCCATTGGCTTATTTACAATTGATGCAGCCAATGTTTCCAATTGATGCATTTCCAACTTGGCCAACAGATGTTTTAACAACTTTCGGACATTTATTTAATAAAACAATAATGGTAAATGGAGGATATGACCGAGATAAAGGAGAGGAAGAAGTTGAGAATGGAAGAGCTCATTTAGTTTCTTATGGTGTTGCATTTTTAGCTAATCCAGATTTACCAAAACGTTTTGAGTTAAATGCAGAATTAAATGCACCCGATAAAAATTCGATGTATGGTGGTGGAGAAAAAGGGTATACGGATTATCCATTTTTAGCACAATAGCATAAAAAAAATATGGAAAATAGCGTTCTTAACGAAATTCCTATTAATGTATTTATAATTCTTGCCGAAACATTAGAAGGTTGGAAAAATCTAAATTCTGAAGAAGGAAAAGATGTTTTGATGAAACATTATGCTTGGGGAGCAAATTTAAAAGCAAACGGGAAATTAATACTCGCTGGCCCTACCGATTTTGATTTAACTTCGACAGGGAAAATCAACCCAATTGGTCATACAACAGGTTTAATTATGCTAAATGTACAAACAAGAGAAGATGCGGAAGAATTGGCTTTTAAAGATCCTTTTCATACAAATGGTTTTCGAAGAAATTTAGTACATTCGATGAAAATAACGATGACTGATGAATTAATTTACAGAACATTAGAGAAACAAATAAAATAATTTACTATCAATTAAAAAAATAAGATGATGAATAGAGTACAAGCAATTTTAACATTGGATATGGAGAATATCCCAAGTAATTTTCAAGAAATAATAAAACACGAACAAGAAGTTGTTGCACAATGGAAAGCGGAAGGTATCCTTGAACACCTTTTTTTAAGAGAGGCTAAAAACGGAGCAGTATTAATTTTTAAAGATATTGACGAAGCGAAAGTAAGAGAATTAATGCCGACACTTCCTTTGTATAAATTGAAAAAAAGTGTTGAATATTTTAGTTTAATGCAACAGTTTTAGGTTAACATTAAAATAGTTTTATATGCAAACCAAATTAAATTTCAAGCAAATTATAACAGCAGGATTAATGGCTGCTGGAGTTTCTGCTATTTTAAACGCGCTATTATTTTTCACATTTCATAGTGCTAATGTATTGGTTGATTCTATTCAAATTCAGCCTAATACATCATTAACGATTGCACCGATAATTTTTTCGAGTATTTTGCCTTCATTGATAGGAAGTATTGTTTTTTATTTTATTCAAAAATTTACTTCAAATGGTTTTAAAATTTTCAGAAATGTTTCGATTGTATTAGTTGCTTTATCTCTAGTAAGTCCATTCACAAATATTCCTGACGTTACTTTTGGTTATGCGATGGTATTGAATGTAATGCATATTCTAGTTGCAGTAGATTTACTTTATTTCATTGGGAAAAAGGTAAAAGCAACTGCTTAATTTATTATTTCAGTCATCGTATGCTTCTATACGATGACTGTAAATTAATCTAAATCAATTTAATAAAAGGATTTGTATCGAAATGTCCGTTAGATAATTTTGGATATCTAAAGAATTACCTTACTTTTAAAATGAGATAATATTGAATTTTATTCAAAGTATTATTTCAAGTGATAAGTTAATAGGCTTAGTTAGACATCATCGCAACAATGAATAGAAAAACCATAAATAGTATAATTCTTCTCAGTTTTTATTTGATAAACTTTACAACTGTTTTTGCTCAACCTTGTGGACCAAATCCAAGAATAGTTGATAGACAGGTTTTATCTTCGAATGGTGACATAATATTATTAAGAACAGAATTTAATGGAGGACTAATGGACGTTTTCGAAAAGCATAAAGAATTTGATTTAAATTATGTTCTTATTTCTGAAAACGGAAAAATCAAAAAAGATACGTCATTAAATTTAATATGGGATGAGAGGTATTATGACTTTATGTCTTGTAATGCAACTTACAGACAAAAAAGCAAACTTGACTATCCTTGCTCAAACGAAAATGAATGTGCTTTATATTTCCCTTTTTCTCAAAACGATAATACTGTTTTGGAATATTTTCTGTGCGGTGACAGAAAATTTGCATACGAAATAACTATTAACAAAAAAGGGGATGGTAAAAGCACACTCTATAACCTAGACACAATTGGACTTCTCAACGAAGTAAAATATCACGATGACTTTACAAAATATGTTTTCTTCAAAAATTATTTAGAAAAGAAATATGATAACCTGAATAATTTATCAAGTGAACAATTTGAATTTTTAAATGAGAAAACAAAGTTTAAAATAGCAAATAGAAACATTGAATTAAACAAAGATTCATCTAGCTACAAATGGAAAATTACCGGCGAAAAATGGGAAATTTCATTAGATGGTAGTATTTTCAGTTATTACAATAATCCACCATTAATAAACATTAATGATAAAGTTTTATATGTAACTGTTTTTAATGAGGATTTTGCATCTTGTCCAGGCTATGGGCAAGATACTTTCCCAATTACATACGCTATTAATATTAAAAAAGGGAAAATCATTTGGAAACAAGAAATAAGAGACCAAAATTAGTCAACTATTTAAACTACTTAAATATTGCAATTACTATATCTTTTATAGTAGTAACATTTCTATCAAACAATGGTGCTTGGGTGCAAATAAGTAATGGTTATAATAAAATTAAATGGGAATTGATCATTCATTTGATAGTATTATTTTTAATTACATTCTTGATAGTTAATCTGAAATCTAAAATTTCCTCATTACCATTTAGAAATAAGCTTTTGACATTTTCACCTTTTATTTTTTGTCTTGGAATTTTAATAGCTGTAATGTCCCAAAGAAAAAATGAGGTATTCAATAATATTGTTTTTAAATATAATTCAAACAGTGACTTTTGGACAATTAAAAAAGCAGAAGTGTTTGTCGAAGAGTTTGCGGAAAATCAGAACAAGGTTATATCTTTTATTGATAGTGTACAGAACTTACACGATAAAATTTCTTTTAGTTGGAAGAATACCGAAGTTTATTTTAATAACGATCAAAACAAATACATTGTTGGGTATTCTATAGAAAAAATTGAAATACCTCATAAAATTGTTGATATTTTGAATTCATTCGAAATTATAAGTATTAGAAATGAGGAATATGATTTAAAGAATTACACTATTATTCTTAAATCCAACAAATTAAATGGTAAAACATATACTCTTCATTGTCAGCCCAAAAGTATCTGTAAATTAAGTAATCGAAACGTTTCACATTTAAATAGTGGAACTTGGAAATATAAAATTAATGACCACTGGTATATTGAATTCTATGACGGTAGTAACGGTTGATAATTTCGCTGATTTGATTAGTATCAGCCTTTTTATAAGCTATATTATTTTTTAATTTTCATTGTGTTAAAGTACTCGTTGATTCAATTCATATTCAACTTAATAGTCCTTTAACGATCGTACCGATTATTATTTCGAGTATTTTACCCTCTTTAATATGAAGTATTGTTTTTTATTTTATTCAAAAATATACTTCAAATGGTTTTAAAGTTTTCAGAAATGTTTCGATTGTATTAGTAGGTTTATCTTTGATAAGTACTTTCACGAATATTCCTCACATTATGTTTTGTTATGTAATGGTATTAAATGAGATGCACATTATTGTTGGAGGAGAATTATTGTATTTTATTGGGGAAAAAGTGAAAGCAAAAGCTTAATTTATTATTTCAGTCATCGTATGCTAATATATGATGACTGAAAAATTAATCTATATCAATTTAATAAAAGAATTTGTATCGAAAAGTCATTTAGATAATTCGGGTTTTTAAAAAATAAACTTACTTTTGATAGGCTAATTTTATATATAATGAAATCAATATAAAACTGATTTAAATAGTTTATATGTTTGATTTTAAGTGAAATAATTGATTGAAAATATGCACAATTGCTTAAAGCGATAAGTTATATACCATATTAAAAAACGACAACGACAATGGAAAATTACATAGTATCATTTACAACCGTTTTAATTTTAATCGGACTTTACAAGTTGTTCGAAAAACTTTTGCCAATTGACAAAGCGGAATACAAAACCGACAAGACAGTTGAAGAATTAAGGAAAAAGTATTTAAAGTTTGACCTCAAACAACTTGGTATGCTTGCCTTATTTACTGTTGTTCTCGTATTTATTCTTTTTATGTTATTTTCTGTTTTGGTTGCCCTCCGACTGTCTTTACTTTCTGACATAACAATTATTGTTAAACCATATCGAGAAATGATTTTAATAATTTCACTTTTCAGTGGTATGTTATTGGCTACGTTGGCAATCTTCGCAATATCAAAAAGACTATTAAAAAATGACTGGGACGAGTATCTTGCATATTCAAATCTTAAATACAAATTCAATTATGTGAAAGTTTCCAAATACACAATAAGAATTTTTGCATTGATAACTGGAGTTTTAATAATTGCATTTTTAGACTGGTATTCTGCTTTTGGACAAAAGGAAATTAAATTAAATGGGCTGTTAAGCATTGGTGCAAAGACTTACAAATATTCTGACATTATTAAAATTAATGACGTTGAGAGACTCAAAGCACCAAATGGAAATATCGTTGACGATCCTCATTTTATAGTTGAATTTAAAGACGGCGAGAAATGGAATTCAAGAGATAATGGTTTTGCAAATTACGACCAAGACAGCGATATCATCAATCTTATAACAACTAAGACAAACATAGAACCTATCGAACTTGAATTTTACAATGAATAGAAATACGGCATATAAAAGCACCTTCATGAAATTGGCGTTTCATTATATAAATTAAGTTTTGTACTCCGAAATCAGCCCGAACGCAAATACCGTAACCATTGCGCGGTATAAAAAAATTACAACATATGAAGTCAGGAATTAAAATATGAGAAGATATAATACATTTATAATTTTAAGTCTGCTTTTACTAATCTGTTCTTGTTCGACAATTAGACTAAAAAGTAGAAAAGGGAAAGACATACATTTAGATGTCAGCACTTTTGATAAAATAAATGGGGACTATAAAAACTCAAATAGTGAAAGTCTTTATTTTCAAAGTACTCTTTACAATAACTTCAATGACAACAGTATTTATCGAAAGAATAAGCTACAAATAAATATTGAAGCACTAGACAAACATCATATAAAATTAAGGGTTTTTGACAATGAAACTATAATTGATAGTTTAACTATTAAAGGAAAATACAGAAGAGGTTATTTTAAAATAAAACGACAATGGAATTCAAGCTTTATTTTTGGTCCATTAATTTGGGTACTTGGCGATAATTTTAAGTATTTAGGTGTAACGAAAGAAAATAAATTAGTAATTATAGATTCGGGAAATGGAGGTGTAATGCTGTTGGTTGCTTTTCCTATAATGGGAGCTGGTGGCGGACAAGTTGAAAACGAATATGAACGAATAAAATAACAAAATTTATGTTCAACAAATCAAAAGGTAGCTTTTCTTTAATTCGTTTATCAATTGTAATTTTAACATTGGTACCTATAGTATATAGTGAGTTTGAAAATCATAAATCTCAAATTTTATACGCGGCTTTTTTATATGTGCCCCTTTATTTTATATGTTTAGGTATATTCATTTTAGTTTTAATTTTTGACATCATCTTATACTTTAAAAATAAGCAAATTAAACTGTATTTAGCTTTAAGGAAACACAGAAAAGGTTACTTATTATCGGTTTTTCAAATCGATTTTAGAAAGTGATTAAAAAAACAATCAGCAGCCCTTTAGATAATTGAAAATTCCTTAAGACAATTTGGATTTTTAAAAAATAAACTTACTTTTAGTCAGTTAATTTCAAAAATGATGAATGCAAGCATAAATAATGGAATTACATTCGAAGAAACAAACAATTTCCTGAAATGGGGTAAGTTTATTAATCCACTTTTCCGAAAATTAAATGGAACAAAAGAAAACTTAGGAGATAGAACTGTTTACAATTGGGGCAGACATACAATTCTTAATGGATTAGAATTGGAATTAACCAATAGTTTCTGGAATTTTGGAAAAGAAAGATGGTTTAGAAGATTTAATCAAATTGAATATTTGGCAATTGGTGATACTATTGCTAATGAAGAATTTAATCGAATATCAAGTCATTTAATAAAGTTATATGGTCAACCGATTGTTATTGAAGATGATATTGATGAGAGAGAAAAATATTTAATCTGGAAAAATGACAAAATTGAATTTTCATTGTATTTCTTCGAACAACATTGTTATAAATTACACTTTACAATTAAAAAAAAATAAACTTACTTTTAACAGGCTAATTTCAAAAATGATGAACCAAATACATAATTCCTTAATTAATAATTATAGATAATCCATATTAAAATAAGATATGATGTTGATTTTAACTAAAATAATAAAAATTAATTTAGTTGAAATATTCGCAATTTCGTAAAGCGATACGTTATACCCAATCTAAAGAATTTAAATATGACAAAGTTTATACTACCCGACAAGATTACTGTAAAACTTATAAAACCACGAAAAGAGAACTTTTCGGTAGACAATATTTTGCTTTACATTAAGACCAATGCAAGAAATAAAAACGACTTTTACTTGGGGCCATTTGTAAGTGATAAAAATGGAGTTATAACAATTACAAAAAAAGACCTTGACAATGAAGTGACAGCGACTTATGAATCCGGACTTATGGATTATTCAAGTATTGAGAACAGTTTTTCATTTGTTGAACTTCGGCTTTATGACCAAAATGAAATTGATAAAATGATTGAAAGCCGAACCAAAACGTGGACTTCATTACTCAAAGGAGAGATTGAACGCTGGATTTCAATAAATCGTTTAGTTGACACATTGAAACAATCAAATAATAAACATTTACTTTTAGATGAATCTACAAAACGTATAAGGGCAGAATTTGACGGGACTCAAAATGAATATGAATTCCAACTTGAAATTTATCAGAAATGAAAACAACTGGGCATAACAGTATATATAAAATCGGCAGGGTTTCATTCTCTAAAGATAGTTTTATGGATACAGAAAGTTCAGTTATTCGAATAAATATTTGTGCTGACAAACCCATACATCGCAAATCTGAAAACCTAATAAGTAAACCATAGGACGACAAAACATAAATGATAGCATTAAAAACATTAGGAATTATCTGTATTATATTGGTATGTTTTAGTGGTGCCATAACAATGATAGTTGGCGAGTTTCAAAAAACTAAACCGACAAAAATTGATCAAGATGGTAAAAGAGAATTGAAAATCAATCGAATTAATTATTGGGATTATTTAATAATCATTCTTCCTGTTTCTTTATTGCTCATCGGACTATTGACAAATGATAGAGAAGAAAAGATGGCCAGTTTTACAATACTTGGACTTGGTTTTGCATATTTGCTTTTATCTCCTTACAACAACCGCATTGACATTCCTTGGGTAAATAGGACAGTAATAATTATCTGTTTGACACTGGCTATAATCTCCTATTTGCTTTCATTGACAGATTATAATTTTAAATTGAGTTCAGGTTACAGCTCATTAATAACTTTGTTGCTTCCTTTGGCGACATACATTTATCTTTTCACGGCTCGTCTGTTTGTTAAAATAATCACTAACACATACCCTTTGACACTTGACAAATATTTTCGTGTTGGGCATTATTCAAGCAGGTATAACAGAAAAGCAACCTATTGGGACTTGACTTGGACATTATGGAATATTGCAGGTTATCCAGCGACAATTATTTATATCTTAATAATAACAAAATGACAAGAAAGGATACACATAATAGCACCTTCGAGAAATTGGCTGTTCAGCGGTTAAACGAAGCTTGATGTTTTGGTGTCATTGATAAGATTTAAAATATCACTAAAGACTTTAAAATGAAAATATCTAAAATAATAATTACAACACTAATTGTAGGATTTTTTTCAGCCTTACTATTTTTTTATTTTGCTTTGAGTGGTTCGACTTGGGGAGGTTGGTCTCCGCCAGACACTACTTTAAAACTGAATAAAAAAGAAATGAAATGGTTTAAAAATTTTGAGAATAAATACCAAAGTACATTTGATTTTATCGGTTTAGACAAAGGATATAAAGAAGACTCCATTATTTACATAATTTTAAACTGCCATAATAGATCAATACTTGAGAATAATCACGTTATAGATAAAGAGAAATTTACAAAAGAATTATGTAACAAATTTTTCGCTAATTCTGATAAAAATAGAACTCAGAAATACATAAAGTTTTCATATCATCACTTAAAGGAAAAAAACGAAAAAATTCCAAAATCCTTTGACTTTCTTTACTTTAAAAACTTAGATACTTTAGTGGATTTAGAATAAAATTAGTAAATCAAATCCGGGTATTTTTTAAATTCCTTTTATAATCAACTAAAATAATTATGAAGAAAAATAGTATAATAGCTTTCATTTTAATCAGTATTAACTTTGTTTCAGCTCAAAGTATGTTGGATATGAATGAACCTTTAGCTATTAAAAAAGCTCAAATTACAAGATGTACAGAAGTATGTAATGGAGAGGATTTATTCAAAATGTATTATGATACAAATGGTTTTCAAATTAGAAATAGTTTTTTTTGTTCAAAAGTTGATACAAACGGAAATTTTGTTGATGGTTATTATGGCAATACGTACTTTAAATACGACAAAATCGGAAATTTAATTGAAAAAAAATTTATGGATCCTTTAAAAGACCCAATCCCATTAAAGACTATAAATTACTTTTATAATAATGAAAATCAATTAATTAAAAAAGAGGTGTGTCAAATCTTTAATAAAGTGTTAACCAATACTATTGATACTTTAAAAGTTGTAAATCAATATTTCTATTCTAAAACTTTATTAATCAAAGATTTATTTATATCATCCAATGACACTGTTGAAACAAACTATTCATATGATAATTCAAATCAATTGAATTTAATTACAATTAAAGAAAATAATAATTTACCTATAAAAACAAACGTATTCTATAGTGGTGACACAACATTTCATAAGAAATTTGACACTGATGGGAACGAAATTTATATTAATTATCAAATAAAAGATGATAAAAACAAAATCAAGGAATTGTATGTTTGGGATAAACTTAGAAATTCTAGGTGCAAAAATACTTTTTACTACAATGAAATAGGACTTCTTTCAAAAATAGAAGAATTCAATTATAATTCAACCCAGTTAAAATACACTACTTTTAAATATGAATAAGAGTAATCTACTTTATAAGTAATTCTCGTTTCGGATTTTGGGTGTTCAGCTTTTCAATTTCACCTATGGATAAAGTCGCTGAACGTAATTCAGTCAACCCAACTAAAATTTCATACAACTTAACCTTGTTTTCAAACTGTTTAGAATAATTTGATTTTAATTAATTAATCTAAAATCGGAATTTAGTTAAAGACTAAATAAAAATGAAGATGGGCAAAGTAAAATTATCTATTGCAGGTTTAAGCTTTCTTGTTTTGGGTACAACTTTTTATTCTTGTAACAAAGGTAAAATTGTTTCAACTGGAGATGTATCTATTACAGATGTTGTTAAATCAAGATTCACGAGTGCCGTAAGTTTTTCCACTAGTGGTATTGGAAGAAAGCGAAGAATTATTCTTAAAAGTAATGGTTTACCTAATCATAAAACACCCTACTGGGGTTCTGGTAATGCCTTGTATGAAGATTTTCCTTCAGGACACACACCAAATGCAAATACGACGATGGAATCGCAAACATATGTGATGAAAATTCCGACAAACCCAGAAGAAGCATCTTCAAAAGAAGAAACTTCGTTAGGTGAAATTGGAATGGCGTTGAATGGTGTAGCTATTTACAATGATCGAGAAGGTGGAAATGTTTCTCTTGATGCGATGACATTAACAACTTTTGACAATTCGGGAGCACACCCAACTCCCGGTAAAAATTATCATTACCATACAACTGGAAAATACACATCAGTTGATGATGCAAATTTGATTGGTTTTTTACGTGATGGCTTTCCTATTTATGGAAGAAAAGATATGACAGGTGATTATCCTACTTTAGATGAATATGGAGGTCATTATGGGCCAACGGAGGATTTTCCAAATGGAATTTATCACTATCACGCATCAAATGTAAATTATTTAAATTCAGGTTATTATATTTTGAAAGCAGGTAGTTACTATGGTACAAAAGGAAAGTTTACTAAATAATTTATTATTCTGCTTTTTTTGCATTTTTATTTTTGGATGTGAACACTCAATTGAGCAAAAATCAATGAATGTTTTTGAAAATATAGATGTGTCGAAAATTCCGAACGATACTATTTTAGTAAACAATATAAGTTTGAAATTGCAGAATGGGGTTTATTACTTTGGTTATAAACCCTATTCGGGTTTTATAAAAGAATTGTATGTATCCGATACGCTCAAATATATTGGTTCTTATTATAGAGGTCAACAACACGGTATCACTCAAACTTTTTTTCCAAATGGTAAATTAGAAACAGAACGAAGCTATAGGTATGGATTAAGCTATGGCCGACACTTTGGTTTTTGGCAAAATGGAAAGATTAAATTTGATTTTCGCTATCTGAATGACAGTAAGGAAGGTGTTCAAAAACAATGGTATGAAAGCGGAAAAAAATATTATGAATTAACGTTTGCTGATGATAGCGAAAATGGTATGCAAAAAGCATGGTGGGAAAATGGAAAGCTTTATATAAACTATGAAGTGAAAGATGGGATAAAATATGGTCTCCAAAAATCTGCACTTTGTTACACCTTGAAAAATGGAAAACTAAAATGAAATATTACTATTTAATTCTTTCGTTATTCGTACTGTTCGCTTGTAATGATGATACAAGAAAACTTCCCTATTATAATACGCCAGATTTTACGCCTAAATGGGAAATGACGAACGATAAAACTTTTCATCAAATTAGACCTTTTAAACTGAAAAATCAGGACGATCAAGTTTTTACTGAAAAAGATATTGAAGGTAAAATTTGTGTTGCAGATTTCTTTTTTACAAGTTGTCCGGGTATTTGTCCTAAAATGACAAATAGTATGGGAGATTTACAAAAAGAATTTATGAATGACGATGATATATTACTCTTATCTCATAGCGTAACTCCTGAAAAAGATAATGTTACTGTTTTAAGAAAGTATGCAAAAGAAAAAAAAGTAAATAGTAAAAGATGGAAACTTTTAACAGGAGAAAAAAATGAAATCTACAATTTAGGACGTAAATACTATTTCGTAGAAGAAGATGAGGGTGTTAAAAAAGGAAATGATGTTTTTTTGCACACTGAAAATTTTATACTGATAGATAAACAAAGATATATTCGTGGGATTTATAATGGACTTGACCCAAACAGTATGCGAAATTTAATAAAGGATATTACCGTTTTGAAACTTGAATAGATCAAAAATAAAGTAACTAAATTTTAACTGACCTAGAGATGAGTCACTGATAGATTTTTACAGTTGATTATTTTAAATCAACCTAACTTAAATTTTCTACAACTTAACCTTTTTTTCAGCTTCTTTAAAGAGTTTGGATTTTAAGGGTTTAGTTCAATTTTAGATTTTTATCCTTTTTTAATAGATAATTAGTTGATTTAAAATTAGATTAAGTTGTTATGAATAAAATTACCATTCTTATTTTCTCTATGTTCTCTTTCGTTGTAATGGCACAAAATAACGAACAAAACATTCGAGGAACAGTAACCGATAAATTGTCTAAATCACCATTAATTGGAGTAAAAGTTGAAATAAGCTCGCTTCAGAAAGCTACGTTTACTGACAGTTTGGGGAATTATTCTTTACCTAGTATTTTACCTGATCGTTATGATATTTCAGTTTCGTTTATTGAATACAAAGATGTTTTAATTCCAAATGTGGTTGTGACAACTGGGAAAGAAGTAATCGTTGATATTGAAATGGAAGAGTTAATTAAGAACAATCTCGAAGAAGTTGTCGTGAAGGCAAATGACAAGTCGGGTTCAATTAATAAATTAGCAACCGTTAGTGCACGTACTTTTTCTATGGAAGAAGTTAATAGATATGCGGGTGGAAGAAGTGATCCAGCGAGATTAGCGGCAAACTTTGCAGGTGTAAGTGCTCCAGATGATAGTAGAAATGATATTGTAATTCGTGGTAATTCTCCGGTAGGAGTTTTATGGAGAATAGATGGAATGAACGTTACAAATCCAAATCATTTTGCTTCTGTAGGAACAACAGGTGGAGCAGTAAGTGCTTTAAATACGAACCTTTTGAAAAATTCAGACTTTTTCACTTCTGCTTTTCCTGCGGAATATGGTAATGCAAATTCAGGAGTTTTCGATTTAGG
>CANCQX010000054.1 GCA_947380375.1 Flavobacteriales bacterium | reverse complement strand
AGGAGATTTGGTTGAAATAATAAGCAAAAAAATTAATTAATGGAATTTACTTCTATTTACTATCTTATTTTTATAACAATAACACTAATCTTCTATAGGTTATGTTCTTTCAAAGTTAAACCTTATATATTAATTTTATCAAGTTTCATATTTATAGGATTATTCACTATAGAATCTTTAATTGCTTTACTTTTCGGGATTATTTCAACTCATTTAATTGCTAAAAAAATAGATGACTGTAAAAATGAGTTTCAAAAGAAAATATTTTTCATAATCGGATTAGCTTTAATTATTGCATCCATATTTATTTTAAAATACATCGAAACGTATCAACTTAAACTATCTTATTTTAAAACAAATAAATTAATCCTATTTATGGGGATTTCATTTTATGGCTTACAAAACATCGCATACTTAATTGATATTTATTACGGAAGAATAAAAATAAAAAGCTTAAAAAATTTCACTCTTTTCAGCTCCTTTTTTTCAAAATTTACTGCAGGACCAATCACTACAATTCAAGATTTTAAAATAGAACCAACTTATAAAAACGACTCTCAATTAATTCAAAATGGAATCAATAGAATTGGATGGGGGTTATTCAAAAAGATGGTTATTGCAGATCGAATAGCTCCAATTATTGCATACAATTTCGAATCAAAAAACCCAACTTTAGGATTAACCAATTTAGTCTTGGCTTATTTGTTTACGATACAACTTTATTTTGATTTTTCAGGTTATTCCGATATTGCAATAGGAACATCTAAACTTTTTGGAATTAACTTACCTGAAAATTTCAATTTACCATTACGTTCAAAATCTATTTCTGAATTTTGGAGAAAATGGCATATCTCATTATCAAGTTGGCTTACAAAATATATTTTCTATCCTATTTCATTTAGGTATAGAAAAATTAAACATTGGGGTACGATTGCAGCAATAGTGATAACGTTTTTAATTTCTGGTATTTGGCATGGAATTTATATGACATTTATAATATATGCCTTATTACATGCTTCATTCCTTATAGTTGAAACTTTAATTAAAAAGCCTTCAAATTTATTTTTACATAAAACATTCTCGTTACTTTCAATTTTGATTACTTTCAATTCAGTAAGTTTGGGTTTTATATTTTTTCGTTCCATTTCAACTGAACAATCATTTTCAAAAATAAAATATATTTTTAATTTTAATTTTTTCCCTAAAAATCTATTATATGACTTTACTCAATATTTATCAATGGGAGGTGAACAAGAAAATGTATTTAATTTATATATCACAATACTACTAATAGGTTTCTCAATTATCTTTGAAAGAAAATTACAGAACATTTTCAACTCAAAAAAATTAAGAGTAATTGGTTTAACAATTATCGTGCTGTTGATTACTTTTTTTGGAATTTTCGATAAAAGTAAAAACTTTATTTACACTCAATTTTAATGAAGCTTTATAAACAAATAATCATTGCTTTGGCTCTTATTTACATCACTTTACTGGTAAGTGATAAAATGTATTGCTTTTTATTAAACAATAATCTTTATATAAAACAAACATACATTCAAAAAAGAAAAATTGATGCAGATATTATTATTTTAGGAAATTGTGTTCCTAAAAAATTAATTAATCCATCAATTACAGAAAAAATTACAAGGCTAAAAACATATAATTTAGCAGAAACACATGCTAATATTTCAGAAAACTTTTTATCATATTATATATATTTAAAAACCAATAAAGCCCCCCAAAAATTATTTATTTACACTACTCCAGAAACTTTTGATCCAACATTAAATAAATTTTCCTCATATCGTTTTGCAACGTTATTAAATGATACTGAAGTAAAAAAAACAGTAATAAACAATGACCCAAACTACTATAAATGGTCATTCGTTCCATTTATAAAATACAGATATTACAATTCACCAATACATTTCAATGCTTTACAAGGAGCTAAACATTATTTTACAAAACGTAAAAAAACTCGCTCTGAAAACGGATATCTAACTTTAAATGAAAACTATAATTTTAAATCATCATATCCATTTGGATATAAATTTGTTTGGGATAAACTTCAAGAAAAAAACTTATTAGAATTAATTCTCTTTGCACAAAAGCAAGGTACAAAAGTCATTTTATTTGAATCACCCGTATTTATTTCGGATCTAAAAGAAATGCCAAATAGAATAAAAATTATTCAAAAAATAAAATCATTAGCAATAAGAACTGATGTAAAATTCATTCAATTTGATCTTTCAAATCTTTCAAAAAAAAACTTCTTAAATAATGTTACTTTGAAAGGAAAAGAGAAATTAAAATTTAATGTAGAATTTGCAAAAATCATAAAAAATAAATAGAACTATTCTATCTTAAAATATATATTTTCCCAAAATCTTTAGTAAAATAAGAATCCGCACTTGTATCTCTGTGTTTTATATCCTCACCTTTAATCTGAGCTTTAACCCTATATAAATAAACTCCATTTGCTAAAGGATCGCCGAATTCATCTGTACCATTCCAATCATATTCAGAAATATTTCTACCTATATAAATTCGTCCTAATTCTGACTCAGTTATTTCTCTAACAACTTTCCCCGTAACAGTCATTATTTGAATAATTATATTCTCAGGGACAAAACTTCCTGTTAACGTAAAAACAAAACGAGTACTAGTACTAAAAGGATTTGGATAATTCATTAAATATGTAATTGAAGACTCTTTAATTACTTCAAAATTAATTTTATATTGTAAATCACCAGATAAATTACCACTTCTATCAGTTCCTTGAATCATTAATGTATATTTCCCATTATCATTAAAAATCGCTGGATATATTATCTTAAATTTCTTATTTTGTGCATCAGCAGGTATCCATTGCATAAGAACTTCTCCTAAACTATTCATAAAGGGTATTCTTTTTTGAACTCCCTTTGGATCAGTTAAATATATACCAAACTTTGAAGTATCTGAAATATCATTCATTACCATAAAAGGGTTTTCATCTTTTAAAGTAATTAATATTTCACTAAATGGTGAGACAATATCACCATTTAAAATATGTCTGCCGTTAAAAGTAACATCTAAAATAGGATTAATTTTATCTCCTCTTACCCAAAATGGAACTTGTAATAAATTATTAAAATGCTCTTGTTCAGGCTGGTCAGTAATATACATACTTCCATTAACATATGGATTTACTTCCATCCAAAGAGAATTGAACCCTACAAAACCTTCAGTTGAAAATTCAATAGTATCACGAATAACTTCATTTATATTCAAAGGTTTTCTTCTTGAAAAAGGTATTTTATGTTTTACATTATCTGCATCTTCAATCCAATAACTTATTAATAGTGAATCCATTGGTACAGTGAAAATATTTTTCACATCAACTGCAAATTTTATTTTTTCACCTTCATTTAAAGTATCCTTATTAGGTATCCAAGTATATTTTTTGGTCCCATCAATCGCTGCTTCAGGAAGAGGCTCATAAAGCACATGCCAACGATCTATTTGAGCTGGTGAAAAACTAGTAGTATCAGTATAATCAGCAATAAGCTTAATAAATGGAAATGAATTTGCATTTATAAGTTTATTTAAATTTAAAATTGAATCATTATGACTAAACGAAGTATCAATTTGAAATTGAAATGATTTATGAATATCATATGCTTGAATATGTAATACCGTACTATCAGTTGTTAATAATTCTAAAGAGTCTTGTTTCCAATAAAGATTTCCCCATTTACTTGCTGGACCAATAAAACTCGAAATTTCAATTCCTTGATAATCTTGTCTCTTAATTATTGCGTTAAGAGTCAATACTTGATTAGAAGTTAATGCATAATTTTCGACAACACTATTTTGGTTTCCTTTTTTACAAAAGAAAGAAAATGAATAATTCGGTCGATTTGGATTTATACTATCCGAACCTAAAGCTCCAAATGTAGAATACATACTGGGAGAAAGCGATGACCATAAATTATATCTCGCACCTAAATTTGTAAAAATCAACATATATGAACTATCAGGAACCTCATTTAAAACCATATTTTGAAAAGCTTCTAGATATTTAGTTGTTGTTTGAGGAAATGTGAAAAATTTAGAAGGTCTTGGATGACATGTTCCATTATCATTTGAATTACCAAAATTATTATTCAAATTCTCTCCAGTTGGTAAATACCTAGTTCCCCAAGGTAAATGAGTAATAGCATCAAAAACAACAACATTTAAGGAAGCATCTTGATATTGACAGGTGCCATAATCTACCTGTTGGCGATTTAAATAGGTCGCATTAGCAGTACCTATACCAGGTAAAACGACTGACTTTAATGAATCTGAAATACCAATTTCAAATTCACGTTGGCGAATATTCCTATTGTATTTAATTCCTGAGAATACATTTTTCTTAAATTGAAAAAAATGATCTTGCCCCCATCCTGTTTTACCTTTAATATATTGAAATGATCTTTCCCTCCAATCTAAATTAGTTGAATCCAATGCAACTCTCCAAAAATAGACCATACTATCATGACAAATTAATGGAGCTTTATTATTATTTGAAACATATTTCCAATTACTAGGAAAAACTTCTTTTACACCTCCTAATCCTTCTAAAACAGCATATCTATGAAAAGGACTATTAAACAAATCTGTTGTATCAATTTCAAATCGATAGGTGTTAAAACTAGCTATTGGATTAATTACGAAAGCTTTAATTGTGACGCTATCATTTGGTATTACTGCAAAATCAGATGGTAAAATTGGTAAAATACCATCTATATTTATAAATAAAGTAGATTCGACTTTATTATTATTTAATTCATCATATTGTTCGGGTATTGTAGAAGGAATATCAACAGAGACAGTAATATTATTTAAACCTATACCAATATTTGGTTGCATAGGAAACTTAAAATTTATAGTGTCGATATAATTTAATTTAGGAACTCGAACTATAAAGATTGAATCAACAGTGCTTAATGGGAAGTCTCTTTTAATCTCAATATTAAAAGTATCTACAATTGATCTACCTAAATTTTTTAATATAATATGTATTTCTATTGAGTCAAGTGATAAATCGAATTTTTTAGGGCTAAACCATACTTTATCAGCAGTCAATTCAATTTCGGGTTTTGCATGCCAATTTAATTTCAATAATGGGTCGCCATTTAAATTCATTTGAGTTGAAGCGACTTCAATTAACAATTCGGTAGAATTAGCCAAATCAATACTTTGTATCGAAGCTTTGATTTGCTCACCCAAATTCCTCCCATAATTAAGAGTGCTAAATTGATTGTATAATGAATTAGAAAATTGGCCTAATGGCTGATCAATTCCTTGAGAAACAGAACCTATAAAAGCTATAGCACCACCATCTTTTACATTAACATATTTTGTTGTAGAAATTGGTGTTGATGTTAAAGAGAACATATTTCCGGCATCACATGAATTTGAAATAAAAACAGGATATTTACCTTTATTATTCCAAAAGTCAGGATTATCAATATTAATTTCAAAACCACTTTGAGAAGAATGTCCAAAGAAATTCATCAATGAAACTCCGTTTCTAATTCTATCAGTCACTCCCGCGAGCAATTGAGGATTAAAAGGATCAGAAGTTTTTTTGAAAACACTATATACATTACCTCCAAAATTTGATTTTTCGATAGTATTTTTCATAGAGTTTAAAAAACCCTGAATTGTTGATTGTTGATAATCAGAAATACCTCCTCCGAAATGTAAAATTTGCTTTTGCCAATCTTTTTCTACGCTAGAATAAACTGAATTCTGATTTTGATTCGCTTCATACTCCTTTACTTTACTTAAATAATTTTGTAAATCTATATTATTATTCACTGCAATTCTTCCAGTAGGAATTAAAGGTGTAATTTTTCCATGTTTAAAATCAGCTGTAATAGCCACATCACTCGCTGGATGACCAAATGTTGGTATTAAATTAGCTGAAAAACTTGCTGAATTTGATCTTGAACCAGATGAACCAAAAGGAGCACCTATATCTGCGTTTACAACTCCTTTACCCATTAAAAACAATCCTATAGGTTTATTAATTGACTTATTATATATAAAAAAAGTAAAACGTCTAATTCCATTAATATGCTTTACTATTCCTCCTCCAAATTGAAGATACAATTCCTCGATATTTGCTAAAACTGTTTTATAACCACCTCCAGCATTTGAATTTCTATAAGATTGATATTCTAATGATTGGGTTTCAAGAACTGGAGAATAAATCATTAATAAGGCTGAATCCGAATTAATTGTCGAAAAATCTGTAAAAAAAGAAGTTCCATTAACAGGCTTTAAACTTGGAATTGATAAAACTAATGACAAATCTTGCACAACAACATATTGATCTTTTCCGTTAATACTGTTTGAAAATAAAGTTGAATAAACTCCATTATTTGAAGTTAAAATTGCTTTTTTAGGGTAAGAATCTCCAAAAACAAAAACAATGGGCGATGTTACATTCGAATTTGTTAAGTCTAATCTAATCTTAGATTGAATAGAATTATTTTTAACCCAAAAATCACCATTATTAAGTCCATCTAAAGTTGGTGTTTTAGGATAAAAAATTGACCAATAATTAAAAGACTGAAAATCGGTAAGCGCACCTTGATCATCTACTATAGACCATTGAACTGGGGTGATTCCATTAACCAAAAGATTAACTGGAAAACTCTGATTCACATTTACGAAAGTATAATTTAATAAAACCTGATCATATAAAACATATTGACTTTGTCCTATTGACCATCTTAAATGATGATTTCCAGTTCCTGTGAAATTTGCTTCTGAATTTGTGGTTGATTTTGCTTGGAAAATTGGTAAAGGTGCATCTGTTCCATAGTATGGAGAAGGTGTGTACGGTACAAAGTTTCCAGCTGGTCCTGTTAATCCGACTCCATTACCTTGGTTACATCCAAAACCTTCCCCCCCCTTGTAAAAAGAACTTGAGGCCAAAGAAGTTCTACCACCACCTTGATTATAAAAATTAGTACAATATGGCTCAACTTTATCTAAAATATAATTAGAAGGTAAATAATTTGAAAAATCATTAGCCGTTTCCTCAACAAACCTCAAATTCGAATTTGAATTATTCCAAGTAAAAAAATACCGGATAGTATCATTAAATAAACTATATGCTGGATTCCCAATATCATCTGCATTTTGATATAATGTAGAATCAAGCCAACCATCATTTTTTTCAGCGTAAAACAAAATATAATCTCCTGGATCAATACTAGAATCTCCCCCATCACTTATATACAAAGGAACTTCTCTCTCTTTACCAAAGAGTTGAATATTACCAGAAGTAAAAGTTGAAATAGGAATTCCTGAATTTGACAAAGTCGAATAATCTAATTTGTAAATTCCAGTTTTAACAATATTAAATGAATAGTATTTTTGATTATAATTTATCCATTCATTACCATAAGTTTGGGAAAAAACATCAACCGTAGAAAACAATAAAATAAAAAGCGTATAAAAAAATAATCTTTTCATGACTATTTTGGTTTATTTAACTTAATTCTGACTGAAATAACATGAGAATATAAAGCAACTGAAGCATCACCTATATCCGTAAAAGCATAATCTAAATGAAAATTCTTGACATTTAATCCAAGACCAATATTTGGTTGAAAATTTATTTTTCTAGTATCATCATAATTTTTTACATACTGGAAATTTGATACACCTGCTCGAATTGCAACATAATTTTTAAATCCAAATTCAATTCCTAAATGAGGATCTATCGAGAATAATTTAGTTTGAAAAATTGTATTTCTTCTACCATCACTAGTTACATCAAAATCTATTTCACTAGTTGTAAACATCCCTTTCTTTCCAAGATTAAATTTTCCATATGAAGCAAAAATAACACGTGGAAGTGTAATCTCTAAACCATTTATAGGTATTGAATTTCCTGTTTTAACGAATATTTCCTTTGTTTGAGTATCCAAATTAAATACCCAGGCATTAAATGTAGATGTAACATCTCTTGCCATGATCCCAAATTTAAAATTTTTAACAAAATATTGAGTTCCAGCATCTAAACCAAAACCCCAAGATTTAGCAAAATCACCTACTTTACGGTGAACAATTTTAAAATTACCACCAATACTTAAACCCTTTATTTTTAATTTTCTCGCATAAGAAAAAAGAAAAGCATAATCAGCTGCAGTAAAAGTTGTAATCTTTGTGTAATCTACATTTCCCTGTTGATCAATTAGTTGAGTTGTGTTAGGGATATCATCAACAGCAAAACGTATTGCTGAAAACCCTACAGTACTTATTTTATCAATTGAGTGTGCAAGTCCCAAATAATCATATTTTGCAATTCCAGCAAAATATTCAGAATGCATTAATCCAACATCTAGCCATTTATTTATTTGAGTCAAACCAGCAGGATTCCAATATCCAGAGTTGACACTTGATGTCTGAGCAACTACTGAATTTGCAAGACCAAGAGCATCAGCACCAATTCCAATTGACAAAAATTCATTGGAATATTTCGGGGCAACTTTATCAGCTTGTCCATAAACATTAAATTGAAAGAAAATCAACACTAAAAAAAATGTTGAAATAAAAAAAGTACGCATTTAAAAAAATAATATAAAAAGAATAACAACTTTTAATAAAAAAATTATGTTATTTGCTCAAATTTATAATTGTTAGAATGTAAATATATATCTTTCAATTGATACTTTTGTCTTTAAATTAAAATATCAGAATAGAAAATGTTTAACATTCCAAATCTTTTTACAGCAGCAAACTTACTTTCTGGAACATTTGCAATACTATTAACATTAATGGGGAGGATTGATGTAGCGCCATTTTTGATTTTTTTAGGAGCTATATTTGATTTCCTAGATGGTTTCATTGCTAGAAAACTAAATCAAGCAGGAGAATTAGGAAAACAATTAGACTCATTAGCAGATATGATAACTTTTGGGTTAGCACCTGGTATATTTATGATGGTTGTTATTATAATTTCTCTAACAGATCTAGGTTCAGAAACATTAAGTGATAATTTTTCATCTTTTGTGAATTTTGAAATTACGACTTGGAAAAATGCCGTTTTCTATAATATTCCTAACAGTATGGATACACCATTAAAATACACACCTTTTTTCGCATTGTTCATACCATTTATGTCGATGTTTAGATTGGCTAAGTTCAATATTGATAAAAGACAATCAGAATCATTCATTGGCTTAAATACTCCAACTAATACAATATTCTTTACAACTTTCCCTTTAATTTTAATGACAGAATTTCATAAAAATGGATATAAAAGTGAATGGCTAAATTTCATAATTCAACCAGGCTTTTTAATCACAATAATCGGCTGTGTTTCATTACTTCTAATTTCAGAAATCCCGATGTTTTCTTTAAAATTTAAAAACTTCATATGGAATGGAAATCAAATTAGATATACTTTTTTGATAAGTTCTACTATAACAATCATATTTTTATTAGTCTGGTCTATCCCAATAATTGTACTTTTATATGTAATATTGTCCTCAATTGAAAACAAATTAAACAAAAAACAAAGTCATGAAATTCAAAGCTGAAATTGATGTAATGCCATTAGATGCATTATTAGACCCACAAGGAAAAGCTGTTTCAAACAGCATGTCAAACATCGGATTACCAGAAATAAGTGGAGTTCGAATAGGTCGTCATATAAGATTATTTATTGATGCTGAAACTAAAAATGAAGCAGAAATAAAAACTGATGAAGCTTGTAAAAAATTACTTTCTAATCAAATAATGGAAAGTTTTTCATTTACAGTACAAGAAGCATAATTTTAAATTTAATGAAAATTAGCTTGTTTTTTATAATCCAAAAAAATTATTCCAAAAGTTGTTTTATCTAAAATAAAAAACATGTCAGAAACAATTGAAAACCCAAAAAAAAGTAATGGTATTTTCATATTAATAATATTATTTTTATTAATAAGCTTGGCCGTTATGGCTTATAAATGGTCAGGTAAAAATGCCGATTTAAATAGTTGTAAAAACGAAGTAACATCGTTAAAATCTGATATGGATGGAATGAACCAAATGATGGTTGGATATGTTGGAAGTATGTCAAATGATTTAAAAGCAGATTTTCAAAATATGCTAAAAACATATGACGAATTAATAGAAAAAGATAAAAGTAAAGCTGATAGTTTAAACATTCAAAAAGAGAAAATTATAGAATTAATTAAGGATTTAGATAATTCTAAAAGGAATGGAAATCTTAATGCAAGAAAAATTGCACAACTGAATAGAGAAAATGCAACTTTACGAAATATTATGAGAGGATATGTTGTTCAAATTGATTCTTTAAACACTTTGAATGTTAAACTGCATTCTGATTTAGATCAAACAACAACAAAATTAAGTACTACTGAGGTAGAAAGAGATAACTATAAACATGAGGCAGAAGTTAATGCTGACCAGGTAAAAAAAGGATCTAAACTCCAAGCTTTCGGATTTAGTTCTTCTGGGTTAAAAATGAAGTTAAATAATACAACTGAAGAGACAAATAAAGCTAGAAATTGTATTCAAATTCGTTCAGGATTTACAATTTCTGAAAACCCTTTAACATCACCAGGAACAAAAACAGTTTACATGCAAGTTATTGATCCAGATGGAAAAACGCTTCAATCAAGAACTAGTAATACTTTAACAACTGATGATGGATTTATTGCATATTCAGATAAAAAAGATATTGATTATCAAAATCAGAGAATTGATATGACAATTTATTATGATATGCAAAACAACGAAGTAATTAAAGGTAACTATAAAGTAAAAATATATTGTGATGGATTATTAATTGGTTCAGATAGTTTCACCCTAAAATAAATTTAATCTAAGTTAAAAATATTTTCACTTAATAATTAAGGTAATTTAATATATAGAATAATAATAGATGGTTAATTTATTTATAGCAAATTTAGATTGGGATATCACTTCTGAAGATTTAGAGTCAACATTTTCAGCATTTGGTCCAGTAACATATGCACATGTAGTTTTTGACAGTAAAACTAAAAAATCAAAAGGATTTGGCTACATAGAAATGGAGGATACAGATCATGGAATTAATGCTATTAAAGCATTAAATGGTATAGATATTAATGGGAGAAAACTAGATGTAAAAATAGCGTCCCCAAAAAGTAATAGACCAATAAAAAAAGAAGTGAATATTTCTAATAAAAAAGTGGATAATAAGCCCTTCAAAAATTTTGAGAAAACAAAACAAAATTTTAATAAGAACAAAACATCGAAACCGAACCCTGTAGAACGTGACAGTGAAGGAAAAGTAATTCGTAGAACAGAATAATTTCATCAAATTCATGACAGAATTAATAGAACAAGGCAATGTTGAGTATTCAATAAGTTCAAAAGGAATAGCAACAATCGAATTCAGCCATCCACAAAGTAATTCTTTACCTGGTAAAATTTTACAAAAATTAGCTGATACAATTTACCAAATGGGAGAAAGTTCCGAAGTAAATATAATCGTTATTAAATCTTCAGGAACTAAAACATTTTGTGCTGGAGCAAGTTTCGATGAATTAATATCCATCAGTGATCTTAAAATTGGTAAGAAATTCTTTTCTGGCTTTGCTAATGTAATTAACGCTTGTAGAAAAAATCCAAAATTAATAATAGGAAGAATTCAAGGAAAAGCCGTTGGTGGTGGAGTTGGAATTGCTGCAGCAGTAGATTATTGTTTTGCAACTAAAAATGCTGAAATTAAATTATCAGAATTAGCTGTTGGAATAGGGCCTTTTGTTGTAGGTCCTGTAATTGAACGTAAAATAGGGTTATCAGCAATGAGCCAATTAGCAATAAATGCTACTGAATGGAGATCTGCATCATGGGCTTTAAAAAATGGTCTATATGCCGATGTTTATGATACCGAAGAAGAAATGGATTTTGCGATTAATAAATTAGCAGAAACATTAGCAGCATCAAATCCTGAGGCGATGACTAGTTTAAAATCAATTTTTTGGGAAGGTACTGATCATTGGGATTCTTTATTAATTGAAAGAGCAGAAATCAGTGGTACATTGGTATTGTCTGAATTTACAACAAATGCGATCAACTCGTTCAAGAAAAAATAAAGACCAAATTTTAACGTTAAAACTCGATTTAAAGTTAAAAGTACAATCTTTTTTAAAAATCGTTTGTTAATAAACTCAATAAGTTATATCTTTGTAGACCCATATAGGGTAAATTGTCTTATTTAATTAATAAATTTATTGTGGATACATTAAGTTACAAAACCATCTCTGGAAACGTAGCAACTGCTAATAAGCAGTGGTTTGTAGTAGATGCTGAAGGCCAAACTGTTGGTCGTTTAGCTAGTAAGGTTTCGAAATTAATCCGTGGAAAACACAAGGTTAACTTCACTCCTCACGCTGATTGTGGTGATAACGTTATCGTTATCAATGCAGAAAAAATATCGTTCTCTGGAACTAAACTTGTGAACAAAGAATATGTTCGTTATACAGGATATCCAGGTGGACAAAAATTCACTTCTGCACAGGAAATGTTGAAAAAACATCCTGAGCGTTTGATTGAAAAAGCTGTAAAAGGTATGTTGCCAAAAAACAAGTTGGGAAGTAAATTGTTCACAAATTTAAAAGTGTACGTTGGTTCTGAACATGGTCAAGAAGCACAAAAACCTCAAGTATTTAATCTTGACACATTCAAATAATATGGAAGTAATAAACGCATTAGGAAGAAGAAAAACGTCAGTTGCACGTGTTTACCTATCAAAAGGTACAGGTAATATGACAGTAAATAAAAAAGATTATAAGGTAGCTTTCCCTATATCTGTTCTTCAAGCAAAAATTGAACGTCCTTTCCAATTAACTGAAACTATAGGTCAATACGACGTATCTGTTAATGTTTTTGGTGGTGGAATCAATGGTCAAGCAGAAGCAATCCGCTTAGGTATTGCTCGTGCTTTGGTTAAAGTTGCTGAAGAAAATAAAACCTTGTTAAAAGCTGAAGGCTTGATGACTCGTGATCCAAGAATGGTTGAACGTAAAAAACCGGGACAACCGAAAGCTCGTAAGAAATTTCAGTTCTCAAAACGTTAATACTTTATTTTGGCGATTGTTTAGTACCCAAACATCAGAGCACCCGCTATATGCCCCTCTTTTGTTGACATACTAAAGGAACGTAAACAATTAAAAACACATTAAAATGTCAAAAATAACTTTTGAAAGTTTATTAGAAGCTGGTGCACATTTTGGTCACCAAAAAAGAAAATGGAACCCGGCAATGGCGCCGTATATCTTTGAAGAAAAAAAAGGTATCCATATCATTGATTTAAATAAGACAATAGCACATCTTGATCAAGCTTGTGCGGCAATGAAACAAATTGCTAAGTCGGGTAAAAAAATTCTTTTTGTTGCAACTAAAAAACAAGCGAAAAGCATTATCACTGATAAAGTGAAAGAATTAAATATGCCATATGTAACTGAACGTTGGTCAGGTGGTATGTTGACGAATTTCCAAACTACTCGTAAGTCTATTCGTAAGATGACGATAATCGACAAAATGAAAACTGATGGTACTTGGGAAACTTTGAATAAACGTGAGCGTCTTTTCAAAACTCGTCAAAGAGAAAAACTAGAGAAAAACTTTGGTTCAATCGTTGATATGACTCGTCAACCTGCAGCAATATTTATAGTTGATATATTAAAAGAACATATCGCTTTAGCTGAAGCTAAAAGATTAGGTATACCAACTTTTGCAATGGTTGATACAAACTCTAACCCACGTTTAGTAGATTTTCCAATACCTGCAAATGATGATGCAACTAAATCAATTTCTGTAATAATGGATGCGATATGTGATTCTATTAAAGAAGGTTTGGAAGATAGAAAAAACTCTAAAGATAAAGCTGATTCTGAAGAAGAAAAAGGTACATCTAAAGAAAACACAGTAGAAGCAAAAGCAGAAGTTACAGAAACGACTGCAATTGAAAACACTGATAAAAAAGATTAATTTAACATATTTAATATGGAAGCGATGGCAATAACAGCGTCAGAAGTAAACAAATTACGTCAACAAACAGGTGCAGGTATGATGGACTGCAAAAATGCTCTTGTTGAAGCTAATGGAGATTTTGAAGTAGCAACAGATCTTTTACGTAAAAAAGGTCAAAAAATTGCTGCTAAACGTGGTGACAATGAAGCTAATGAAGGATTTATACTAGCACAAGCAACAACAGATGGAAAAACTGGAATCATTATGACTCTTAATTGTGAGACTGATTTCGTTGCTAAAACTGCAAGTTTTGTAGAATTCGTTCAATCTTTAATGGATATTGCTTTAGTTAAATTACCTTCTTCTAAAGAGGAATTAAATGCTTTAGCTTTTAATGACAAATTAACAATTGAACAAAAAATTGTTGAGCATGTTGGAGTTATAGGAGAAAAATTAGTTCTTTCAAACTACTCAAAAGTTGTTGCTGAAAAAGTTGTTGCATACAATCACCCAGGAAATCAATTAGCTTCTTTAGTTGCATTAAATAGTGGAAGTGATATTGCAGAAGACGCTGGTAAACAAATTGCTATGCAAGTTGCTGCAATGAATCCATTAGCCCTTAACAAAGAAGGTATAGATGCACAAACAATAGAGCGTGAATTAGAAATAGGAAAAGATTTGGCTATTCAAGAGGGTAAACCGGCTGAAATGGCTGAAAAAATATCTCAAGGAAGATTAAATAAATTTTTCCAAGAAAATACATTATTAAGTCAACCATTTGTTCGTGATAACAAACTTACAGTTGAGCAATTTTTAAATACTTCTGAGAAAGGTTTAACAGTTACAAACTTTAAACGTTTTTCATTAAGTTAATTATTTTTACTATTTTATAAAAAAAGCCGAGTCAATGACTCGGCTTTTTTTATAAAATAGTAATTCAACAACAATTTATAGAATTAAATCTAAAGCAACAAAAATCAAATTCCTATATTTGTGATGTTTCAAATACACAATAAAATGAAATATAAACGTATACTCCTTAAATTAAGTGGAGAGTCACTTATGGGTAACAAACAATTCGGAATTGATAATGATCGATTAAGTTCCTACGCAAATGAAATTAAAGAAATTCATGATTTAGGAGTAGAAATAGCAATCGTTATTGGTGGAGGAAATATCTTTAGGGGTGTTCAAGCTGAAGAAGGAGGAATGGATAGAACTCATGGTGATTATATGGGTATGCTTGCAACTATGATCAATAGTATGGCATTACAAGCTGCATTAGAATCAGCAGGTGTTAGTACAAGATTACAATCTGCAATAGAAATGAAAGAAATTTCTGAGCCATTTGTAAGAAGAAGAGCTGTTAGACACCTAGAAAAAGGAAGGGTAGTTATTTTCGGTGCAGGAACTGGAAATCCATTTTTCACAACAGATTCTGCTGCTTCACTTAGAGCAATCGAAATAAATGCAGAAGTTATTTTAAAAGGTACTAGAGTAGATGGTATTTATACAGCAGATCCTGAAAAAGATCCAAGTGCAACTAAATATGATTACATAACATTTGATGATGTTTACAGAAAAGGTCTAAACGTAATGGATATGACCGCGTTTACATTATGTAAAGAAAATAATTTACCTATTATTGTTTTTGATATGGACTCAACAGGAAATTTCAAAAAATTAATGAATGGCGAAAAAGTAGGAACAATAGTTAAAAATTAAAAATTATTACGATGACGGAAAATCTTCAAATGATATATGATGAATTTAGATTATCAGGTAAAAAAACATTAGAACATTTAGAAGTAGAATTACAAAAAATTCGAGCAAGTAAGGCTACTCCTTCAATGCTCCAAAGTGTAATGGTTGATTATTACGGTACTCCAACTCCTATATCTAAAATTGCAAATGTTAATACTATGGATGCTAGAACTCTAACCGTTCAAGCATGGGAAAGAAATATATTAAACGATATTGCAAAAGGAATTATTAACGCTAATCTTGGTTTCGCCCCACAAAATAATGGAGAAATGCTTATTATTAATGTGCCTGCTTTAACAGAAGAGCGAAGAAGAGATCTAGTTAAAAAAGGAAAGGCTGAAGGCGAAAATGCTAAAGTTGTCATCCGCAATCACCGAAAAGATGCTATAGATATGGTAAAAGACTTAAAGAGTGAAGGTCTTTCTGAAGATATGTCTAAAGATGCTGAGTCTGAAATTCAAAATATAACAAACCATAGCATAAAAAAAATTGATGAATTAGTTGAATTAAAGGAAAAGGATATAATGACTATATAAATTAAGCAAGTAATCGAACAAATAAAAAGGTCTCATAGGAGGCCTTTTTATTTAAAGAATTTTAATTTCAACTCTTCTATTCATTTGTTCTTCATAAGAAACTTTAGGGTTAGGAAAAATAGGTTTAGTATTACCAAAACCTTTAATTTTCATTCTATTTTTACTAATT
Organism: Flavobacteriales bacterium; assembly: GCA_947380375.1. GTDB lineage: Bacteria > Bacteroidota > Bacteroidia > Flavobacteriales_D > Crocinitomicaceae > CAIUKX01. The sequence continues at coordinate 3,629 of CANCQX010000054.1, read as the reverse complement.
CCATTTAAAATTAAATAATTATATACTCTTTGGGCTCTTGCTTCAGAAAGTTTTTGTCCACTCAAGTTATTTTCCTCCAAAGAAAAAACATGCCCTTGAATTTCAATGTTTATATCCGAATTTAAAGCCATAAAATCTCTTAACCTTCTTAATCTTGGTTCAGAATTTTTATAAAACTCACTTGTTCCAGGCTTAAATTCAATTTGTTCTATTGTAAAACTTTTACCAACTTTTATTGGATCTAAAAGAATAGAAATCTCTGAATCAGAATTTGCAAATAGAACATTTTCTTTATCTACAAAAAAATAACCTTTAGCATCACATTTAATAGAAATATTACAATTTTCACTAACCTGAAAATAAAAATCACTGCCTGAATAAACCCCTTCCAATTCATCGCATTTAGAAATAATCACATCAGAAACTACGGGTAAACCTGTAGTAGCATCTTTTATATTAATATAACATGAGGGTGAAAATTCATCTTCTCGTAAATCAACTGTTTTAACATTTCCAAATCCTATAGAATGCAGAGGAAAAGATGACTCAAAAGAAAAATTTAATTTAAGAATTTCTTTACTCTTTTGATTCGAAATTAAAACAAATGATATTTTTTGACCTTGTTTGAGATTTAACGAATATAAATGATTTGATAATGGTTCTTTACTAAGACCTACAACATTAGTATCCTTAGCAATTAATAATCGTTTTATCTCTGCAGCACCTTTATGAATTTCATCACATATATCCTTTTTCTGTTGTTGAAAAACAATCAATTTCAGCCCACCTTTTTTAATCCATGCAGTTAAACTGATAATACCATTTGAGGGAGCGATAAAAGTACACCAAATTGAATTTTTTTCTGAAATTGAACTTAAAGAAGGGTATTCACTAAAATCATTAACAATACCACCCTTTGGAGGAAATTGTAATGAAAAAGTTCCTGATTGAAAAATATTTATAGCACCTTCACAATCAGATATACCTTTATCTATTTGTGAAAAAGAATTCACAAAATTAAATAATAAGATTAATGATATACAAATTGTCCTAATCATACTTATTAAATGTAATAAAAAAATGACAATATAAATGTTGTCAAAAAAGTAATTAACTAAAAATTAAAAATTGAATTAATGGCTTTTGAAACTTTTTCTGTATTTGTCAATAAAGTTGCTTCTAAAATTGAATTTAAAGGTATTGCAGGAGTATCAATTGATCCAACAATAGAAATTGGCGCATCTAAGAATTTAAAATTATCTCTTTGTATTCTACCTGCTAAACCTAGAGTAAAAGAAGCTTCCTCCGATTCTTCAGTAACCAATAAAACTTTTCCATGTTTTCTTGAAACTGAATTTATTGTTTCAAAATCTAAAGGATTCAATGTTCTTAAATCTACTATCTCAACTTTTCCTTCAAAATTTTGAGCAGCTTCTAAAGCCCAGTATACTCCTCTTCCATAAGTAATAACCACACAACTTTTACCAGATTCAATTTCAGAAATACTTGCTTCTTTTACTATTCTTGCTTTTCCAAAAGGAATAATATAATCTTCATCAGGCTCAATCGACATCGCTCCTTCAGTACCAGGAATTTTTGACCAATATAAACCTTTATGTTCTAACATTACTACTGGATTTGGGTCATAAAAAGCTGCTTTCATTAATCCCTTTAAATCTGCTCCAGTTGAAGGATAAGCAATTTTAATTCCTCTAATATTTGTAAGTATTGATTCTACACTTGATGAATGATAAGGACCTCCTGAGCCATAAGCTCCAATCGGAACACGAATTATACAACTTACAGGCCATTTTCCATTTGAAAGGTAATAAGAACGGCTAACTTCCGTAAATAACTGATTTAGTCCTGGCCAAATATAATCAGCAAATTGAACTTCAACAATTGGTTTTAAACCTACTGCTGACATTCCAACAGTACTTCCAATAATAAATGCTTCTTGAATTGCCGTATTGAAAACCCTGTCACTTCCGAAAGTTTGAGCCAATGTTGCCGCTTCACGAAAAACTCCACCAATTCTAGCACCTACATCTTGTCCGTATAATAAAGCTTCAGGGTGTTTTTCTAATAATTCTCTAACCGCAAAAAGAGCACTATCAACCATTACCGTTTTTTTCTTTCCTTTAGGTTCACGTTCACCTTTTTCTTCTGTAATTAGAGTTGGTGCAAAAATATAATCTAAAACTGAATCAGGTAAAGGATCCTCCGAATTGAATGCTTTATCATATTCGATATCTACAAATTTTGAAACCTCAGATTCTATTATATTAATTTCAATATCAGAAATTCCTGATAATAAAAGCAACTCTTTTAATTTTGGATAAGGATCATCTAAAACTGCTGTTTCTAAATCATCTCTATACCATTCTTTTCTAACTCCAGAAGTATGATGTCCTAATAAAGGAACTTTAGCATGAACTATAAAAGGACGTCTTTCTTTCCTTACAATTTCGAAAACTTCTTGAATAGTTTGATATGACAAATCAAAATCAGAACCATCTATGGATCGAACTTCAATACCATTGAAACCTTTAGCATATTCAGACATATCTTGAGATCTTGTTTCTGAAGCGATTGCAGAAATATCCCAACCATTATCTTGAACCAAATATACAATCGGAAATTGCTTCAAAGCAGCCATCTGTAATGCTTCGGAAACTTCACCCTCAGTACAAGAGGCGTCACCCAAAGAACAAACTACTATTGGATTTTCTCCATTATATTCTAAAGATAGACCTGTTTTTTCTTTGTATTGAATCCCCATAGCAATTCCAGTTGTAGGAATTGCCTGCATTCCAGTAGCTGAAGATTGATGAATAATTTTCGGCAAATCATCACGATTTAATGATGGATGAGAATAATAAGTTCTACCTCCTGAAAATGGATCGTCTTTTTTAGCAAAAACCTGCAACATTAATTCATAAGGAGACATCCCTATACTCAAAAGAATACTGTCGTCTCTATAATATGGTGAAACCCAATCTTGTGGATTTAATTGCATACCAACTGCAATTTGTATAGCTTCGTGTCCACGAGATGTTGCATGAACGTATTTTGCTGTAATTTCTTTATTAGCTTCGTATTTTTCAGCCATTGTTTTAGCTGTACACATTAATCTAAACGCTTCTATTAATTTAGCTTTAGCAGTCTTAATAGTACTTTCCATTGATTTTACGTTTGTTTCTTCCATCTTCAGAGTCAGAATTAATATTATTCAAATATAATGAAATCATAGTTATAGTCTACATTTTAATACTGTATAATTTTTTTAGAATAAACATAAGGTTCTTATATTTGTATAAAATTTAAAATATGAAAATTCAAGATACAATTAAAGCTGTTGAAACATTTCATAATGCTTTTGGGATTACAAATAATTACAATCCAACGACTGAAATATCAACAAATGATATAGAGCTTCGACATAGATTAATGCAAGAAGAAAATGACGAATATTTAGAGGCTGCAAAAAAAGGAGATTTAATTGAAATTGCAGATGCACTCGGAGATCAATTGTATATTTTGTGTGGAACTATTTTAAAACACGGTTTACAAGAGAAAATAATTGAAGTTTTTGAAGAAATTCAACGATCAAATATGAGTAAATTGGA
>CANCQX010000053.1 GCA_947380375.1 Flavobacteriales bacterium | reverse complement strand
TAACTAAATAATACATTTGATAGCCTCTAACAAAATAACTTAATAGTGTGAACAATGTTAAAATTAGAAAATCAAATGCTGATATTTTTTCTATCACAGAAAAATATCCTTTCTTATGTAAGAAAAACAACAATGAAAAAATTAAAACCATTGCAACAGAAAATTTTATTGCATTTTTTATTTTCATCATTTTTTATTTACGTGTTCCTAGCATAAATTTCCCTGAAAATAATATTCCCGAAATTTCCTCTCTCCTATTCAATAAAAATTTAATTCCTCTGAAACTTACAAGCATTAGTAAAATAGACTTAAGATCTAATTTATTTTCTGTTAGCAAACCGAATAGTAATTTTATTTTCAAAGGAAAAATGTTATTAGTGTTTAATTCAAAATGTCCACCGACAACAAAACTATCGGTACCATAAGGTTTGCTCCACCATGTCAATAATTCACTTGAAGTTACTGAAATATGCCAGTCATCAGTATTTTTAATTTCTATTAATTCACCCTTAGAAATTTTCAACGAAATTACCTGATTTAAGTCTATGACTTTAATTTGCAAAGCAGGTATAATAAATGTCATTCGTAAAAATCCTGAATTAATTTTTCTACTGAATTTTTTTGATGCTACTTTCAACTCTTCAATGGTATAAACTTGACTCCTTACTTTTAAATCTATCGGATTTAAAGAAATAGGCATTGATTCGTTCATTGAAAATTTAGTCCCATTATCATTAAAAGTTACTCCATCACCTACATTCAATGATAAAATTGATTTGTCAATTGTAATCAATTCATCTACTGTCAACAAAGAATTATTTTGATCAAAACTTTCTGGTGCTCTGTAGTAATGAAAAGATGCAAATGGGATTGTATAACGAGGTTCAAAAACACTTATAGCATCCCGGAAATTAACCTTTAAATTACTTTTTATCTCATCATCTGGTGGTAATGGATACTCGAATAACTTTCTTGCGTGATTATAATTATTTAATAAAATATCAATATTTCCTATTTTGTTTTTAAGTTTTTTTATTGCTTTAAAAGGTAAATTACAATCATTATAATTTAGGATATTGAATTTTTTCGTTTCGATATGTAACATATTATCAATCCCTGTTGTTGGATATCTTGTAATACTAATGTCACTATTTAATTGTAATTTTACTCTTTCAGAAAAATAAATAATATTCTTAAACCCAAGACCTTTAATTACATCCGAAAATGTAAAATTAAACGAATCGTTGCATATTACTTTAATGTCTGGATTTATCTGTAAATTTTTTTTTAATGTCGGGATATGAAAATGATCTGAGTGAAAATGAGAAATCCACAAATAGTTACAATCCTTTGTTTTTTCTATTGCACTTAGATTGTTGTACTTTAGCCCCCAACCTTCTTCAAAAGCATAACCCTCCAACCAAGGATCAAATAAAATTTTCGTTCCATTTTCAAAGGAAATTTTAATACATGCATGATTTAAATTTTCTATAATCATTTTTTTATTAGTTCTAAATATTTATTTTCAAAATCCATTTTATCACTCAAAAACAGAGATTTAATCACTCCTTTTTCAATAAATAAGCTAATGTTCTGTTCTCCTTTACTTGCTCTTTTGATAAACCACATCCATACAAGTAAGTTAGATCATACGGATTTAATATCCATTCTTGAGGGATTTCACCTTTGATTAAACGAATATATTTATCCGCTATAACACTCGCAGACCAATTTTCTGTCACAAAATCAAATGCTCGTTTACCTAATTGAACTCTAAAATCTTTGTCAACGATTAATTTCTCAACCGCACTTTCCATATTTTCTGGTAAAACAAACATAGATGGTGGTAATTCTTCATACAAATAATCACCATGAATTACCTCTGCATAATAACCCCCAACAACTACAGGAACTTTTTGAAAAGCGCATTCAGTCGCAAACACTGCCATAGGCATATCTGAATAATATTCATCAATTGCTATGTCTGCTGTACTGATAATTTTGAGTACTTCTTCATTTGCAATTCCTGTAATCATCAAATAATCAATACTATAATTTTTCCTCAGCCGATTGATAATTTCCAGAATTTGATGACTGCCTTTTGGTCCTGCCTTTGATGGGATATGTATAATTCTAACTGTTTCGCTTTCCTCTTTCAAATCAATCACTTTTGACGATTGCACATTTGAACAAGGAATTCCAATATGTAAAAATGAGATGTATGATTTTTTATGAAAATAAGCCTGCGGTGCATGATTGATAATCGTTGTAGAATATTTCTCTATTCGTTTAATGACTCTTTTTTGAATTTTCGTCACAACATAATAGTTCCTAAATTTTTTCCTCCTGTGTAAACATATCCATTCAGATACAATGGTCGTGAATCTGTTCCTAAGAAAACGTAGATTACTTTTTTCTTACATAATTTTAAGATGGGTAATTCAAGGAAAAAAAAGAACGTTGAATTACTTCCCATTATGAAAACATCGTATTTGAAAAGGGCAATAAAAAAAGCAAATAAGCTAAAAATATTTTGAAATACAGCTAGCCAAATAAAACGCAAAAGAAAATTCTTGGTAAACTTTGAACCAATTTTACTGCCTATATAGTTTAATACTTTTACCCAACGAGGATTTTTACTAGATGAAAAATTATGCAAATCCCCCCCCAAATTCAAAAATGCACACTCTACACCATTTTCATCGAACCCTCTTTTCAGATTATTAAAACAACCTGCAATTTCTCTTAAACCTATAAAAAATCTCATTTATTTAAGATAATTGAAATATTAAAATAAGTAATTATGTCTTTTTTATTCATATATTTTTTATGTATAGTAAATTTTATTTTTCAATTAAAAAAACAATTTTGATTAAACTATGATTTTGTCAGTAAATATTTACCATGTGATATTAATTTTAGGTTAAAAGGAAAATTATACGTTTTCACAAATCTAGAAGCCGCATAAAAATATATTTTCTTTTTTTGGTGAAATAATGATTCCAATGTTAATTCCTTTTTCCAATCATAAAATTTTTGCTCCCAAATAATATAAAAATATTGTTGGCCATAAAGTTGTTTTAAGAGATCCGCGTTTGCTGAATTTGATAAAAAATCCCCAAATTTTAAAGCGTAAACTTTTGAGAAACATCCTTCTGAATAGATATTAATGCATTCTTTATTTAGGTTGTATTTTTCTGGAATATATGCGGATTTCGAAACATTTAAACCCTCATTATATTTTTGCACTAATGTAAAAATAAATGAAATAAAAATAAATGAAATTATTAGTTTAGATTTTAGCTTTGTATTTAAATTTAATAATTCAAAAATCATTAATATGTTAATGAATAAAGTTGGATAAATTGGAGTAAAATACCTCATTTCAAAATGTTTAAAAATCATTATAAAGCCAAATAGTTGAACAATAAGGGCACTTGCTAACAATTTAATTTTTAAATCTGTATTTTTAAAACTCCAATTTTTAATTACAAATACCAATGATATAAAAATAATTAAAACTACTATGGGCTCATGAAGTGTGAAAAAATAAATATTTTTTGGTAATTGAACTAAATCTATGAATTTATTTTCTCCACTACCATAAGCGCCTGAATGGGTTAATATTCCTTTTATCCATAATAAGAAATCATCATAATGATTTGCAATGGGTAAAGTAAATAAGATGAATGATAAAAAAACAAAGAATGAAAAACTGATTAAATTTCTATTCAAAATAAAAAACAATGGTAAAAAAAATAAAGGTAAAGAATTAATTTTAGTTGCAAAAGAAAATCCTAATAAACAAGATATTAAGATTAAAAAGCCTGAAGTTTTGAAATAAATGTGTCTTTTAGCATTTTTAGAATAAGACATTTCAAAGTCGCCTATTGATTTTGAATAATAATAATGAAGTATAAAAATTAATACTAAACAAGATGTAGAAGCATATAAAATAGGATCAGGTCCTAAAGCTGAAAAATTAAAAAATCCAATAGATGAAATAATTGAAATCGATTGCATTAATAAACCGTACAAAATATTTTTAGAAACTTTATCAATAAAATATCCTAATAAAAATAACACGAAACAAACACCTATAGATAAAGTTAAATTAATATATTTAATGTAGATTTCAGGATTTTTAAGTACATCTACCCTAAGATTATCTTTTATTGACCTTATTTTGTAAATAGTTTGAATCATTAACGCACTAAAAGCAGTAACAGTGCTACCTGGATGCTGATACATCCCTACATTATCATGTTCATAAGCTAAGTTTTCGCCATTAAGTAAATAACCATACGTTGGATCAGCACTACCTTTCCAAAACTTTGTATTAAAATTAAAATTATATATAAAAATATATACAGGTATAATTGATAATAAAATAATTTTTTTCATTTTGTAAATTTAATCAATATTTATTTTGGAAAGAATTAAGTAGTTTACCTGAATAGAATATTTTGGTTTCATTAATTTTTTGAAAGTATTTTCATTACACTTCAATCATTATCTTAAGCTATTTTATACCTTGGGGAGCTTTAATGACATTTTAATTTCTTCAGCTTATTTTGGTACATTACATATTGTCATATAAGACAATATAATCTACGAGTGCTTTTCAGTTATAGAATTCTTTCCAAGTATGTTAGTTACTTTGGAATAAATTAAATGCTTTTAAATGTTTATTAAGCTATTTATAATTATTCTATAATTCTTGGAGCAATCTTTATTTTTTTTAAAAAAATGAAGATATATCTTAAAATAAATACAAGTCTAATTTGAACTAATATACCTAATACAATCTGTAACATCTGCCAAATACTTTTATAACGAATTATGTAATATAATGCATTAAAAAAATTAGCTTCATAAATTTCTCTACTGATTTTAATATTTTGTTTAATTCTATCCACTTGAGCTTGATTAATAGCAAGCTTAAAAGATAAATAAGTGTATTCACGTGATTTGGCCATAAGAAAAAACTTATCAGGTGCATTTACTTTTTCTTGCAATAATTCATACATTCTAAGGTTTTCTTTTAATGCTAAATCAAAATCATTTTTTGTTTTGTAAGTAATACTGCTAGAGTGTTTTCTGTATAAATAAAAAAACTTGTTGATAAAATGTAAATTGCCTTTAGATTCAATAATTGCAGAAAAAAGAGCATCGTTACTTAATGGTAAACGTTCATCAAAAAACTCTAAAAATTCGGTTCTAATAACATATGTAAAACAAGGAATATGAAAAGAATGACCTAATCTTAATATCTCAAATCTAGATTTAAATCTTTTATTTTCAGGATTATAATTCCATAATATTTTTTTTGTTTCAGAATCAAATGCTTGATGTTTTCCGTATGTACCTATTATAGATAAATTATTTTCTAAATAACTAATAGAAATATTCAAAAAATCAATTCCATATAAATCGTCACCAGCTAAAAAACAAAAATATTTACCGATTATTTTTTTAAGCCCCGAATTTACATTCGCTGGTATTCCTATATTTTTAGAATGGTAAATGGGTTTAACTATCAATGGATAAATATTCTGTAATTTTTCAATTATTATTTTTGTATTATCTGTGGAGGCATCATCACAAATTATAATTTCAATATTAGGATACTTTTGAGAAACAATACTTTCAATACAGTCTTCTATGAAAGTTTCATGATTATATGTTACAACGATTATTGATACTAATGGCAGATTACTCATTTTCATTTTAATAAATTATTGAAAACTAATTTAAAAAGTTTAATTTGTTACTTAAGCTAAAGAATTAAAAAATAGTAATTTTCTAAACAATAGAACATTAAATATAAAATAAAGTAAATAATTAACACTAAATGCTATACTTGCACCTTCTAAGCCAAAAAAATTAATAAATAATATTGACAATATTACAAAAGAAGATGAAAAAATAATTTCACTTAAAATATACCATTTAGTCATCGATTTTGCTAACATTTGGTAAGATAATAACCAACTTGCAATTTTTATAACATCACCCAAAAGTTGGTACTTAAATAAAGATAACATAGGTGTAAAATCATTAGAAAAAAGAATTTTAACAACCAAGTTTTTACTTAAAAAAATAATTAAAGCTAAAAAAGAAACTATTGGTAGAATGATACTAGATGTGCTTATTATTTCAGTTTTTATTTCTTTTTGAGTTTTTAGGCTTGCTAAGCGAGGTAAATAATAAACACTTAATGAAGATGTTATCAACATTAAATAAACTTCTGAAATTGTCCAAATACCCTGCCAATAACCAGCTTCTTCCCATGACAAATTATTACCTATATAATTCCGAATTATCATTAAAGCTACAGGGCCTGTTGATGCTGTCACTAATGTCATAATAGAAAAAAGAGACATCGATCTAAGTGTTTTTTTATCTACTTTTTTCAAAAAGAAGTTAATCTTAAACCAATGACATTTAAGAACAAAAAAAAGTGTTATAAAAAAACCTATGGATTGGCCTATAACTATCGCTATTAATACACCGGAAAGTTTGAAATTTACTACTAAAACAAGAGATAAAATTAAAATAAATAAACTGCTAAAGATATTAGCTAAAGTGTATTTTTTAACTTCACTATGCCCATTTAAAATAGAAAGTAACATTGTGTTTAAAGAACCCAAAATTAAAGTAGTAGCAATAATTTGAATTACATAAACATAATTGAGTGATTTAAAAATCCAATTTGAAAAAAAATCTGATGTAAAAAAAAGCACAACTCCAGATGCTATCGAAGAAATTAAAATAATTAAAAAAGATGTTGATATGATTTTTTGACTATTTATTTCGTCATCTTTATTTTCTGCAATATATTTAACTATCCCTGTATTAATACCAGCTGAACCAATTGTTGTAACAATTCCAAAAAAATTTGCAAACTGACCAACTATTGCAATCCCTATTGGACCAATATAAACCGCAACAATTTTATTCAATACAAAACCTGTTGCAATTTTAACCAAAACCGCCATTGATGTATAAAAAGAAGTTTTTATTAAATCTGTTTTAGCAATACCTTTTAATTTTTTAATCAATTTCTTGAAATTTAAGTGTGAAAATCTATGTTTTTTTATTTAAAAAAAGATTTAATAGCATTACAAACACACTCTATATTTTCTTCTGTCATACCAGGCCAAATAGGTAAACTCAAACAAGTATTGGCAATTTCTTCAGCAATTGGGAAATCTCCTTTTTTATAATTTAAAAAGCTATACGCTTTTTGAAGATGCGGTGGTATAGGATAGTGTATAAGTGTTCCGATTCCCTTATCAGAAAGATGTTTTTGTAACTCTGTTCTGTTTTTAGTTTTAACTACGTATAAGTGGTAAACATGCGTCGCACCTTGGTGTACAATTGGTAAAACAAGATCGCCAATATTTTTTAAGGCGCAATTATATTTATTAGCAATTTCTATGCGTTGTTTTGTCCATTCGTTTATATGTTTTAATTTTACCGAAAGAAAACCAGCCTGCAACTCATCCAAACGCATATTAAAACCAATAACCTCATTATTGTATTTTTTTTCAGAACCATAATTACGAAGCATCGTAATTTCTTTTTGTAAATCCTCATCATTGGTTGTAACTGCACCTGCATCACCTAAAGCACCTAAATTTTTCCCTGGATAAAAACTAGTACCATTGGCATTTCCAAAACTACCGGTAACCTTTCCATTAAAAGTGGCACCATGAGCCTGCGCATTATCCTCTATTACAAATAAATTACGCTTTTTTGCAATAACCATAATAGCATCCATATCACATGCTTGCCCATAAAGATGAACAGGCATAATTGCTTTTGTTATAGGAGTAATTGCTGCCTCTATATTGGCAGGATTTATATTATAGGTATTTGTATCGGGCTCTACAAAAACAGGAGTAGCTCCTATATAAGAAACCGCTAAAGCCGTTGCTATGTAGGTATTTGATGGTAAAATTACTTCATCACCTTTACCAATTTTTAATGCTTTTAAAGCTAAATGCAATGCATCTAAACCATTACTAACCCCTATAGCATATTTTGTGTTATTAAAATCAGCATATTCCTTTTCAAATAATTCCAGTTTTTTGCCCATTACAAACCAATTAGAATCATAAACATCCTGAAAAGATTGCATAATTTCAGAACGAATTAATTTATGCATTGGTTCAAAATTTAAAAAAGGAATAGCACACATGTTATTTAAAGCTTTTTAGTAAAAAGTTGATTTTTTTTTGATAATAATTATTGAACTTGTCTTTAAAAATACTCATTATAAAAATATCTTCAAATTCGCCCTTAATTACAACATGTTTCTCTAAATACCCTTCTTCCTTCATCCCTAAAAATTTTTGCAATTTATACATTGCTATATTTCCAGCTAAAATATCTCCTGTTATTTTTCTAAAATTTAAAACATTAAAAACATAATCATAAGCAATAAGTAGTGCCTCAAGCCCATATGGAGTAGGTTTTCCAAGGAATTCGTTCGCAAGTAAAAGACGACCTACATTAGCAATTTCATCAGTGTTATTAACCTCATAAATTCCAATTGTACCAACTTTCCTTTTGGTTTTTTTATCAAGGATGATGTAATTAATTTCGCTTTGTTCTCTAGAATTAATCCATATTTCCTGACTTTTAATTGAATAATTATCGGGTTGCCTCATAAACTGACCAGATAATCCCGAACGCCAATTAAAAATATCTTCAGCATCACTTATTTCTACCTTACGCAAAATAATGTGCTGACCTGTAATCGTTCTATCAAATTTAATTTCCATTTAACCTGCTTTTTTTAAACCTTTCTGATTCGAAAGTAGTATTTACCAAATTAATTTTTACGGGAATTTTAAACGTCTCTAACTTTGTGCGACAATACGTTTTTACCTTCTTAATTACTTCTGCTTTTGTTTCAGTTCCGTTATATTTTATTTTAGCACAAACAATTTTTCCGGTTAATGAATTACTTTCGGCGAAGACTAATACATCTTCTACTTCAGGTATTTCAAGAATAACATTTTCTACTTCTTGTGGAAAAACTTTTTCACCTCCAACATTTATCATTTCTGATTTTCTCCCAAGAATTTTAAAATACTCTCCGTCTTCTTCCACCGAATCGCCAGTAATAAACCAGCCATCTTCTGTAAAAGGACTTTTTGCATTTAAGTACCCTAACATAGCAGAATCGGATTTAATTTGTAAAATTCCATCAACTACTCGTGTTTGATAACCTTCTCCACCAATTTTAACCCATAAAGACCCGTTATCTTGCGATTGAGATCGCATTACACCTAATTCGATTAAACCATAGGTTTGTTGCAATTTTATGTTGTGGAAAAGTGTATTTAAATGTTTTAAAAGACTTTCAGGCATTGGCTCTGCGCCATAGCTGATTACTTTTAAACTCTCAAGAGAATGTCTTTCGTAAGCGCGGCTTAACACTAACATATTTAAAAATGTAGGTGATGTTGGTAATAATTCTGCTTTATATTTTTCGATTAACTCACATACATAATCAGGAGTTCTGTTTTCTAAAACAACAACTGTACCTCCGTTAGACAATATATGAAACAACGTATTTAATCCGCCCCAATGATCGAACAATAAAAAATTAATAGTTAATAATGCATTACGCTTTACTTGAAATTTAGCTAATAATTTAGAAAAATCATGCAAAGCACCTTTTGGCTCACCTGAAGAGCCAGATGTAAAAAGGACTAAACCAGGAACACCCTTTTGCTGAATGATTTTGTATAAATCATTTTTCTCATCAACAATAGGGGTAATTTTTGTGATATTTATTTCGTCTTCATTAATTACCTTGATTAAGTAATCAAGTTGAGCTATTTCGATTTTTTTAGAATTCTTATTCGAATGATTAATATCTAGCGGAACTACAACTACATTTTTTTCTATGAGTGCGAATAGAATAGCTATCGTTTCCGGAGAAAAATCACTTTCTAACCCAACAATTGTACCTTGATAAAAATGGTTTAATGCAACTCGCCAATGGTTTATTCTACCAATAATATGAGAATATGTATAGCTTGTATTATGCCAAATCAAAGCCGTTTGGCGATTGTATAGCTCAAAATTATCTGAAAAATATTTTATATTATTTAACGAGGTCATTTATTATAAGTTCAATTAATTTGTAATTAACTAAATTTCCAACCTCTTCATCTGGTATTGAAACATCAAACTCTTCTTCTAAAGCAAGAATTAAATTAAGATGCCTGAGTGAATCCCAATTTTCAATATTATCCGTGGAAGAATCTTCTACGATAAATTTCACTGGAACCTCAAAAACGGCACTCATAACTTGTTTTATTCTCGTGTTTTCCATATAATTTTATTTTTTTTATTAAACCAATTCGGTGATAATTTTAATATAATCTATTTTCTTAGGTTCAAAACTAGCAATATTTAGTGAGTAATAATTAGTTCCATCTATATTTTCGATCAGAGTAAAACCTACTTTAGCATAAAAATCTTCAACTTGTGCATTTTTTTTAGTTGGAATATAATCAGCAGTCAATGTTTGATAACCTTTATTAGCAAGATCTTTTATGATATGACTTACATAAACAAACTCAATATTCCGGCCAATAATTCGGCAACTCATCAAAAACGAATCGATGATCACATTTTTTGAATCTTTCTTGTCCTCTTTTGTGATACAAACTCCCGTTAAACCATTATCTCCAAATTTATCTTTAACAAACATAGCATATACCTCATGCTTTTTATCATCTATAAAATGATTAACCTGACTTTCGGTGTAACGATAAGTGGTAAGATTAAATTGATTTGTTTTTTGTGTTAACTGCGCGACTCGCGACATGTGCGTCTTATCATTTTTCACAACCGTTAGTTCAATTTCTAAAGAAGCCAAATAATCTTCAATAGAGCTATATGCCGTCTTACTATTTTCACGTACAAACTGCTGTTTATACATCTCGGTTTTTTTAGCATCGTCGCTATTTAAAACCAAATTAAAATAAGTGTACACATTTTTTAAGATCACTTCGGGATAATCGGAAATTGCTGTTGGCACTTGAATAGTAATAATTTCAGGAATCTGCTCTTTAATTAAATTAATTTCAAAATTAGAATCATCCACAAAAACTAGACTATCTATTCCAATATTTAATTCAGATGCTATTTCTCTTAAGTTAGTTGCCTTATTAACCCAGTTTATTTTTTTAATTACGATATGCTCTTCTCTTAAGATCATATCCTTATGATTTTTTAAAACATCTAAAACATCTTGCTCATTATTTTTACTGCATAAACAAACAATAACACCCCGCTTGCTTAAAAAAATAGCTATGCGCTGCACAAGGTGATAGAATTTGCCTGACTGTGAATTGGGCGACATATTAATGCCTTCCATTCCGTCTTCGCCAACAACACCTTTCCAAAGTGTATTATCGCAATCAAAAATAATTGCCTTTTTAAGTTTCCCGGTATTTCGTAACAAAACAGTTTCAATTGCTGAAACATAATTTTTTAAGAACGCAAACGTGTAAGGTGCTTTTGATGAATGATAAAAACGATAATCTATAGACTGTTTAAAACCAATATGTGCAAACAACTTATCAATATTTACAATAGAAACATTGCTTGTTTTCTTTTGCTCAACATAAGAATTTAAAACTTTTACAAATGTATCGATCTTAGAAACCAGAACTTTATTGTTGTTATAATAAGCAGAAGAAAAAGAGTTAAAAATAACAGAGGCTGTTTTACTAAGGTTTTCCAAAATAATATCGATCTCAGTAAATAATTTATTTTTTAAGTTGTTGTATTTTTCTTCTTCAAGATCTTCAAAAAAATCAGAAACCTGATCAACAATATTTAATACGTCATAAAAAATAATGATCAGATCTTTATTTTTTAAAACTGCACTATCCTGCACTATATTATCAAAATTACCAATTTCTACCTTTGGTTCTATTTGATTAAGTCGGCACGAATATTCTAAAACTTCTTTCAAAGAATTTATAGTAACATTTGATAGAACTCCAATTTCGTATGGCTTAGATTTTAAAGTACCAACCAATGCTTTATTTAATTGTAAAATTTCGGTGTATTTTAAATTTTCCATACGTTTAGTATTAGAATACTTTCAATAAAAAATAAATAAAATTTGTTGCAACTAGTTCTGAGTGATAAGGAATAAACATATTTTAAACGAGCAAATAAAACTTTTAAAAACATTAATAAAGTGTTAATTTTTAATTAAAAACTCGACGATCTGTTTATTTTTGTTATAATAAAAACAAATCTGAAGTCCATCAAATAAAAGTGCAGGTATTGGCCCTAAAACTTTAACCATTCTCATACGCGAGGTTATTAATGCTAATTCAGCATTATCCATTATTTCGTAGCAAAAATGATTAAAATGATTTCCGTTTTTTTTTAAGCTATTCCATGTATATGATGTTTCATTAATTGGCTGAATTAGCTCAATAAACGAATTGGAATAATTACTATATAGTGCTAATTTTGCATTTTGTAGGGGGTCAAAAACTTCAGCTACTTTTTTTTCGTAGATCATGTTTTTTTCCCAGATTTCAATATCATTCACAACAAAACCAGAGTGATGTAACTTCATTTTTTTATTTTTTTTTACAAAATAGTCCAACTAGATTAGTAATTCTTTTTTTATTTGCAGTTTCCTCATCCACGTCTTCAGCAATAAATGATTTGGAATCAACTATTTCCAGTCCTGCCGATTTTACGAGTTCAAGCACCTCTTCTTTATTATTAAAAAGGTAAACATGATCAATAGCAGGAGAATTTGTAGGTGTTGTAATCCAAAACATTCCATCTTTGTTTAACAAATTTGCAAGTTTCAATAAAATTTCTTTTGGATTATCCAAATGTTCAAGAATCTCTCCCAAAACAATAAAATCATATTTATTTGTTTCATCAAATAGAAAGATATCTTTATTAAAATATTTTATCTTATCTTCATCGTAACCAATAATTTTTTTTGTCATTAACAAAGATGTTTCGCTAATATCTACTAAATCCATTTTTTCATACTGAGTAAAGTTCTTTTTTACAAGATATGAGAAGAAACCATGGCCAGGACCGACATCTAATACTTTTAGTTTTTCAGAATTATTAAATAAAACTTTTAACTGACTTTGAAAATACATATAAATATTGAAATGATGTTTCCAAAGTATTTGTGAAATCAATAATGCATTCATATAATAAGACATGATTTCACTATTTGAATACACATTTTTATAAGCCATTTGCTGATTTTCACACCTGTATTTACCATGTTTATAAAAATATAACCCATCTATGCGATAATCATTAATCATCTTCAAATAATCATTTGAAATTTGATTTGGTGATAAGTGAACAAAATTATAATAATTAAAAACTAGATCTAAAAGCTCTTCAAATTCAAGAGGGAAATTTTTTTTTACGTTAATAATATTTGAATTAATTCTTTTAAAGTGAAGTTTATCTTTTTTGTTAATTTCTTTTAAAATATCATTTAAAAAAAGCAAGGGTTGTGTTGTATTTTCCATAATTATTTTTGTCGATTTTTATTGCATTTTAAATAGACTAGCTCCAAAATTAAAACCTGCACCTAAACCTGCAATTACTAAATTACTATTTTTTTTAATTAGCTTTTTTTCAAAAGCTTCACTTAAAGCGATACCAATACTAGCAGAACCTGTATTCCCTATTTCCTCAACATTTGTATAAGTTAAATTTGAAGCAACTTTCATTTTTTTCATCAAATAATCTATTAAGAAACCATTTGCCTGGTGGAAAATAAAAAAATCAACTTCTTCAATTTTCATTTTTTCATGTGCTATTAATTGTTGAATTACAACGGGGAAATTAGTTACTGCCTGTTTCCAAGTTGCTAGTCCATTTTGTTCAATAAATAATGATTTTAAATCTTCAGTTATTTTGTTTATTGGGAAAGAGGAGCCACCCCCACGCATTCGAACTGATTCGTATGTGGAAGAATCGGTTCTAAATTTAGAGTTTTGATAACCAAAGTTTTTTTCTACTTTACCTAGAACAATTGCTGATGCACCATCACTAAAAAAAATAGAAGTGTCTTTATCTTTTTTATCAGTGAATCTAGAAAGTATCTCTACTCCAATTACTAGAGCATTTTCAATAGAATCATGAAACAACATTTTCTCGGAGGCAATTGATAGACCACTTACCATACCTGCGCATGCTGTATTAATATCTAGTATCTGGCATTCTTTTGCTAAACCAAGTTCCAAATGCAATTTAGCAGACATTGGCGGGAATAAATAATCCTGACTAAATGAGGCAACAATTACCAAACCAATTTCACTGACGTCAATCCCTGATTTGCTAATAGCTTGTTTACTGGCATATATCGCCATTGACGAAGCAGTTTCATCTTTTGAAACATGATACCTTCTTTTTATACCTGTTTTGCTTAAAATTATTTCGGGTGTTAAGTCGAGCATTTTTTCACAAAGTTCTTCGTTTGTTTGTATATTATCAGGAAGGTAGTGACCACAGCCAACTATTCCGACTCCATAATCACGCATGGTCTTCAACATTTTTATATAAAAAATTAATTAAATCTTTATTATTTGCCCTAATTTTACCTAACATTTCCAATGCTCCATGTCCAGGTAAAACATAATTGTTTTCAGGGAAAGTCTCAAAAATTTTCAGTATAGATTTTCTCAATAAAGGTTTATTTTCGCGCGGTATACTTCCTGCACCTAAGCCGTTTTTATAAATAATATCGCCTGTAAAAAGGATTTTATTATATTTTACTAAGCAACTCCCAGCTGAATGACCAGGAAAGTTATAAATCATTAAATTAAAATTATTCAAAAGTAATTCCTGTTGAGCCCCCTTAAATAATTTATCAGGTTTAGGCGTATCTATTTTATAATTTATATTTGCCATTTTTAAATAAAAATTAGCCGATTCGCAAATCTTCAAATCAGATTTATGTATATAAAATGGAATGTTAAATTTATTTTTAAAAAAAGAAACACTTGCAATATGATCAAAGTGACCATGGGTGGAAATAATTGCAATTGGATTGAGATTTTTGGAATTAATCCCTTCATCAATCATTTCGAAATCAAACCCAGGATCAAATAAAATACAATCGTTATTTATATTGCTTTTTAAGATATAAGTGTTAGACGGAAAAATCCTTTTATTCCTAACTAAGTAAATATTCTCTTTAATTAATTCCACCTAAATATATAGTTTGCGCCGTAATATAAGAACTTCGATCAGATGCAAAAAAATCAATTACATTTAAAATATCATCTATTAAAGCATTGCGAGGAATTGGTATTTTTTTTATAATTTCCTTTATTTTTTCTTGCCCTATGTCCGAATGCTGATGAAGCATATCTGTGTCTATCGCTGAAATTGAAAGCGTGTTACATGTTACTTTATAAGAAGAGAATTCTTTAGCCATGATATTTGCCAAAGTATTTATACCAGCCTTGCAAGCTGCGTATATAGAATCACCAACAGGCTCAAGGCTGACTGCCATTGAACCTATATTAATAATTCTGCCCGGCTCTTTATTTCTCATTAATTTTGCAGCTTCTCTTGAAACAAAAAAAACACCTAATAAATTTACATTTACCATATCAATTGCGTTTTTTTTTGGCATTATCATAGAATATTGCGATGTCATTACCGCTGCATTATTAATAACTATATCAATTCTCTTAAAGTGCTTACCAATTTCCTTTTTAAAACAATTAACAATTGACTCGGGATCTCCTATATTAACAGAAAAATGATAATAATGATTGTGATTAAATAACGATTCTACACGACTTAATCCGATTACTGTTGCTCCATGTTTTAAAAAATGCTTTGTTATTTCTAGGCCAACACCTCTGCTTGCACCCGTAACTAAAACGATTTTATCCTTGTACATTTTTATTTCAATTCATTTACTAATTCAAAAACATAATCAACCAGAGTTGCAACACTGTCAAATGGACTTATTTCTCTAATCATAGCTCTGTCATCTGTTAAAGATATTTCAAATCCATACTCATCAAAAAACAGTGTTTCTAAATCAACAATGAACGATACTAAAGAAAGAGAATCAATACTTGAACCATAACCAAATAATATGGTGTTTTCATTAATTGTAATTTTTTGATTCTCTAAAAAAGTTTCGTTAAGTAATACTAATTGTTTCGATACGATTTCAAAAATTTGATTGTTTGTCATAATTTATATTTTAAAAAAAATTTATAATCCCTAATATAGTCATCCTCGTCATATATTTCTGAAGCCATAACCAAACAAATAGAACCAGAAGAGAAATTAGTTAGTTCTCTCCATATTCCAGGAACAATAAGTAAACCTTGGTTTGGTCTATTTAAGTGTATCGTTTTTTTGTTTGTACCATCATCAATAATCACATCAAAACTTCCACTTGAAGCAATTACAAGTTGATATAAATTTTTATGTGCATGTCCCCCTCGTTCCTCTCCCCCCGGAATGTCATATAAATAATATACACGCTTTATTTTAAATGTAATATTTATACTATTCTCAATAACCGAAATATTTCCTTTATCTCTATGGTTTATTGGTAGTGATAAAATTTTGCAATCTATAATTGTAGATGTCTCAAAAATATTCATTTTTTTTTCAAATGAAATAGGTTTTGAGATATTAAAACCTTGAATTAATTTGTTAGTATTGGATAATTTCAAAAAATTATTATAATCTCTAATATAATCCTCTTCTTTAAATTCAATAGATGCTATAACAAGTGCCAATGAATTAGTAGAAAAATTCTCCATGTGTCTCCATGTTCCAGCAGGCACAAACAAACCATAGTAAGAACGATTTAGAGTATGTTTGGTTTTTTGTTTTCCATCATCTAAAACAACATCAAAACTACCTGATAATGCAATTATAAATTCTTGATTTGTTTTATATGCATGTCCGCCTCTAATTTCCCCACCTGGCACATCGTAAATCCAAAACACTCTAGCTATTTGAAATGGAATATGATTATTCCCCTCAATAAAAGTGAGGTTTCCCCTGGGATCTGATATTTTTGGAAGATGTATTAGTTGTATACTCATTAAATTCGTTAATTAGATACTAATTTATTGATCAAATTAATGTATTTATATTTAATAATTTCCCAATCAAAATTATCAACTATATGGTTCCTACCATTGTTTTTAACAAAAAGAAACTTCTCTTTATTATTAATTACCTCAATAATTTTTTTAGCTATAGTTTTTGAATCTATGTTTTTAAGAAAAAACCCCGTTTGATAATCTTCAATAATATCATGTACAGCGGGTAAATCGGAAGCTATAGTAAATACACCTGAACTTAATGCCTCTGCGTAAACTAAACCGAAACCTTCAGACTTACTTGGCAAAATAAAAATATCTGCTGTTGCATAGTATTTAGATAGTTCAAGTTGTTCTAATTTTCCAACAAACAATACAGAATCTGTAATTCCAATTTTTTGGACATTTTCAATCATCTCTTTTTTTTGTTCACCTTCTCCTACAACTACTAGTTTCAAATTAGGGAATTCAAATAACACATCAGTTAAAGCATCTATAAGGTTCTTAATTCCTTTTGATTCAACAATAATTCCAACAAACAATAAAAAAGGACCTTGTATATTTAATTTTTCTTTTAAAAAATGATTGTATTTTATGGGTGCAAACAAATTTGTGTCTATACCCATTGGCTGCACAAAAACCTCTTTAACAGAATAATTTTTAAGCAAATCATTTTTTAAAGCTTCACTTACAACTGTAATTTTAGCACATTTTTTTAAAGTAAACCGCTTTAAAAAATTTCCTAGAAAGTTATTTAAACCATAATAATCACTACCATGAATAGTACATAAAACTTTAACCTTAGGATTAAATATTTTTTTGTAAATGACCGCTATTAATCCATTTGGTATTAACCAATGTGTATGTATTATTCTAATTTTTTCTAGTTTACAAATTTTTATTATAGCAAACAATTGAAACAAAAAATAAAAAGGTAGAAAAATATAATTTAAAGGACTTTTTTTAAAATTTTCAAATAAACCTATGCCATAAGCAAGTTTAACATTCCAAATAAATTGGCGATGCCTATATACACAAACCCCATCCATTATTTCATTTTTAAGCAATCCTTTTTCCCATGGCGAAACAACGAAAACATCAAATTCATTTATCAATCTTCTAGATAATTCATGAACAAAACCACCATTTATATCGCCTTTGAATTTAGGATATGAAGACGAAACAACAAGTATTTTATGCTTCATCTTTATACAAAGTTTTTATTTTATTAATTGTTTTAATCGCATCTTCCCAATCAATACCAATAGTATTACAATACCATTGTATAGATTCCCAACGAGGTTGGTTTTCCTCCTCTATTTTAGCTAAAGCCAAGTCTCTTGATATTAAGCCTTCTCTAACTTGATTACTTCTAAAAGTGTCATTCTCCGTAAAACCTGCTACCATATAATAAATGTAGTTATAAAATGCAGCAGTACCATCACCTATACGCCAGGTAGTTTTAGTTTCGGGATCTGTTTCCCAATCATACTGATTTATCAACACTTCTTCAACCTTTTGTTCATCCCAGGGTAGATAATCAAATAAGTTAATATTTTCGTGTTTCATAACATAATATGACTTAAAAGCATCAAGAGTGTCAATTAAAGAAGAATTAATATAGGCTGGATTTAATAAATATTCTTTACTATAAAACGATATCATTTTTAATTTATCCGTCAACGATAATGAATAGGTATTTGCTGCATCAAAACTAGGCTTTATACCACAAAAACCTGATTTAAAACGTGTAGTTTCTAGCATATTTTCTCCCATTATGGAGAGTTTTAAATTATTTTGCTTCATTAAAACACTTGCATAATAAAAATATTGTTTATCACCAGCCATAAATAACGGTATAGTACCTAAATGTGGTTTTTTTAGCCATGCACTTACATTTTTTTTAATATTTGCGCGTTTTTTACGAATATCTGCAGAAATTAAGATATGCTCTACACCCAATGCACTACACATCCTAGATTGGTTTCGTCTAGCTAAATCGGTTAGCATTCCCCAATCGTAAGAAAAGGCTATTGGATTTAAACCTAATTCTTTTTTAAGATAATGCAATGCAAAGCTACTATCTCTGCCGCCACTGAATGGAACCAAACAATCGGGTTTAGATTTATCAGATGCTTTAAAATTATATACATTTTCTTTAAATGCTTTTTCGCCTTTAAATTTAAGGGGACTATAATGATTGCAGTAATTACAAATACCCTTTACATCGAATAATATATATGGAAAAGTTTCGGGAAGCAAACAATTGGTACACCGCTTTAAATTTTTAATTGAAAGCTGTCTTTTATTTACCTCGCTTAAAAAAGCTAGTGGAATGGTAGATAATTTATGTTCTAAACTATTATTGATTAATAGCTTTTTACTAACAACATTTTCTACTATTGCATTAATTGAAAGTAACTTGTTACCTGATGGAATAGAATTTAATTCAGCCAACTTTTCGAAATCAGCTAAGTCGAATTTATTATCATTTAAATTCAATAAAAAGGCATTATTTGGATTTAACTGTGTTATGTTATCAATATTAAAATCCAATAAATCACTTTTGCTTATAAGCGTATTTAAAATGTATCGCTCTGAAGCAAAAACAAATTCTGAACCATCATTACTAAATAAATAATATAAGGAGCCATTGTTTGTGGCCAAGGACAGGAATTGATTTTCTGCAGATAACATAGCAATAGAAGCCATTCCGATAATTTCTTCATATAAAATTTTTAATGCCCTCTCGAATGAATAACCAAGTTTAACATAATGAGAAATTAAAGTTGGTATAATTTCGCTATCTAATTCGCTGAGTTTAGTTTCTTGATGATATTTATTCCAAATAGCTTGATGGTTTACAATTATACCATTATGCACTACCAAAAGGTTATCTTTTACAATTGGCTGATTATTTACACTATCGTTCTCGTAACCATTAGTGACTAATCTAGAATGGCCAATAAAAGTTTTATAAGGATTTGAAACACTTATTGCCTCCTTTAGTTTGTTCTGAAAAACGGATGATTTAATTAAATCGGATGCGGGAAATGGTGTTTTTATATAATTAATTTGATGTCCATCATTAAGAGCAATCCCCGAAGCTTCTTTACCTCTTGATTCAGAAAGTAAAAATAATTTTTCTATTATCTTTTTCGCATTTTTATTAACACTATCAGCATTTATAGAGCTATATCCGAATATTCCACACATTTATTTTAAATTTTAACCAAACATATTATAAAAATCATTTGAATTTTTTGTATAGTTTTTCATTATCCTGAATGTCCATCCACATTGCAAACAAAAAAGATTGAAAGCAACTTATACCCAAAAAAGTAAAAGCAAACAAAGTTTCAAAAGAATTTGATGTTCCAATAATCAAACTTTTTGATACCCTAAATAAATAAGGCAAC
>CANCQX010000052.1 GCA_947380375.1 Flavobacteriales bacterium | reverse complement strand
ATACACAACGAGAATTACAATCTGACCAAAAACTGCACTGTTCATCATCTTACTAGCAGATGATTTTACAATACCATCCATATCTGACTGTGTATAAAGGCTTTGATTACTTAACTTCTTATTGTGACTCAAAAGATGCATCGTGGCTTCAACTATAATTACAGCTCCATCTATAATTAATCCGAAATCCAATGCTCCTAAACTCATTAAGTTCCCACTCACTCCGAACAAATTCATCATTATGATAGCAAATAACATTGCTAAAGGAATAACACTTGCTACTAATAATCCTGCTCGAAAATTACCCAAGAAAATTACCAAGATGAAAATCACGATTAAAGCACCTTCTAATAAATTTGTTTCAACTGTATGAATTGAATTATTTACCATTTTCGTTCTGTCTAAAAATGGTTCAATTTCAACTCCTTCAGGTAAGGTTTTTTGGATTTCAGCAATTTTAATTTTGACGTCTTTTATAACTTGTGAACTATTTCCACCTTTCACCATCATTACAATACCTCCAGCAACTTCGCCTTCTCCATTATAAGTCAAACCACCAAAACGTATTGCGTGTCCAATTTTAACCTCCGCAACATCTTTAATAAAAAGGGGAACACCAGCTTCGGTTGTTTTAATTGCAATCGATTCAATATCTTCTTTTGAACCAATTAAACCTTCTGTTCGAATAAATAAAACACTTGATTGTTTTTCGATATAAGCGCCTCCAGTATTTTGATTGTTTTTTTCTAAAGAAGAAAATATATCATCAATCGTTAATCCAAAAGAATTTAATTTATTAGGATTAATTGCAATTTCATATTGTTTTAATTTACCCCCAAAACTACTAACGTCTGCAATTCCTTCAACTCTTAATAATTCTCTTCGAACTACCCAATCTTGAATTGTTCTAAGTTCCGTTTCATCATACTTAGCTTGGAATCCCTTTTTAGCTTTTACTACATATTGATAAATTTCACCTAAACCTGTAGTTATAGGTCCCATACTTGGGATACCAACACCTTTTGGGATTTGATCTTTTACATTTTGTAGGCGTTCTTGAACTTGTTGACGCGCCCAATAGACATCGGTTTCATCATTGAAAACTAATGATACTACTGAAAGTCCAAAACGAGAAAAACTTCTCAATTCAATTAATCCTGGAATATTACTATTTGCCTGTTCAATAGGAAATGTAACTAAACGTTCAATATCAGTAGCACCTAATGAAGGCGCAACGGTGATAATTTGAACCTGATTATTAGTGATGTCAGGTACAGCATCAATCGGTAATTTAGTAACTTCATAACTTCCATATCCAATTAAAAAAAGGATAAAAAGTCCGATAATTAGTTTCTGTTTTACAGAAAACTCAATAATTTTATTCAACATAAGAAAACGGTATTAATGAAACGAAAATTATTCGTTAAAAATTAGAAGCGAGGTGCTTCATTTTGTTTCATTAAGAAATTTGAGGTGGTTGCCAGATAGCTGATAAAAAAGACGATGTCATTGAATCGTGAACATCATAAAAACTCTTTTTTTCATCCTTTTTAAAAACGGGAACAAATGAGATTGAATAGTGATTAACAGGAATTATTGTTGGTACAATAAAATTTACTAATTCATTATGAGAGTTTGAATGAAAAGGTAATTCTGAGTCTTTATCTTTATCTCCATTATCACTTCCGTGATCTATGTAATGCATATACAGAAAATTGGAAAAAGATATTTGAGATGATTCAACTTTGTGTTCGGCGTAATGTTCAAATAACACATCTATCTTCAACAACTCAGACAATTCAGTTGAAGAAAACAAATAAATTAAAAGAAAAAATATAACGCCTACTTTTCTCATTTCAACAAAAGTAAAAACAATTCATTAAATGACTATCAAAAAGTATATTATTAACAAAAAAATGACATAAGTCCTA
Organism: Flavobacteriales bacterium; assembly: GCA_947380375.1. Classification (GTDB taxonomy): domain Bacteria; phylum Bacteroidota; class Bacteroidia; order Flavobacteriales_D; family Crocinitomicaceae; genus CAIUKX01. Next base: position 18,704 of record CANCQX010000052.1, on the reverse strand, counting down.
AATTCAAATTAGTATCTTTGGCATGGATATAAATTTATAAAAAGATGAAATCAATAACAGTTACAGAGTTAAAAGAAATGTTTGATAACAAAGAAGATTTCCAATTAATTGATGTTCGTGAAGAAGCTGAATATGAAAATGCAAATATCAATGGTTTATTAATTCCTCTTGGAGAAATTCCTTCTAGATATGAAGAAATAGCAAAAGATAAAAAGGTAATTATACAATGTAGATCAGGAGTAAGAAGTGCAAATGCTTTAAATTACTTGGAGCAAAATTTAGGATATTCAAATCTATATAATTTAGAAGGTGGTATAATTGCTTGGGCGAGAGAGATTGACGATTCATTAGACATCTAATGTTTTATAAAAAAATAAATATTGTCATCATATTAGGGATACTTTCATTAGGAAGTATCCTTTTAATTCAAGTAGTTTGGATTAAAAAATCTATTGCAATTCAACATACTAATATTGCAATTCACGAAAAAGAAGATTCTTTGAATCTTAAACAATTTTCTGAAGATACGCATATTGCATTAAGCAAAGTACTTGATGAAATAACCAAACATAACAAACAACCAACCGACACATATGGTGCTGTAAAACAACTCCGTGCTAATTATTTCACTGTAGACATAGACGAAGAACTTCATCCCTATTATTTAGAATCTCTATTAAAACATGCATTGTATGACGAACATGTAATGCAAGATTTTCAATATGGAATTTACGATTGTTTTACAGATTCTATTGTTTTTGGAAACTTAATAAAACATACGAAAGATAATCACTACTATAGTTCTGACACACTTTTAAATGTTTCTTCAGAGCAATTAAAATGGAAAAAAGACGGACATTATTTCACCGTATATTTCCCTAATATTCAAGCCAATATTTCAAATGTAAATCCTGAATCGTATTCACCTTGGCTTTTCGTTGTGGCCATTATAATTGTTGTACTTTTTTTCTTTGGATATGCTATAACAGTTATTGCTAAACAAAAAAGATTATCAGAAGTGAAAACAGATTTCATTAATAACATGACCCATGAATTAAAAACTCCTATTTCAACAATTAGTTTGTCTAGTGAAATGATTTTAAAATCAGATTTTTCAAATGATCCAGAACGATTAAAAAGATATGCTGGAATCATTTTCAAAGAAAATAAACGTTTAGAAAATCAAGTAGAAAGAGTTTTAAATGTGGCGAAATTAGATAAACAAAAATTAATATTACAAAAAACAAATTTAGATATACATCAACTAATTATTGAAGCAAAAGAAACGTTTGAGTTTAATCAATTGGAACACGAAGGAAAAATCACTTTGGAATTAAATGCAATAAATCCAATCGTGTTTGCAGACCAAGTTCATATCACTAATGTAGTTTACAACCTTTTGGATAATGCTATAAAATATTGTAAAAACACACCAGAAATCATAATTCGATCAACAACCGAAAAAAAGGGAATAAATATTGAATTTGAAGACAATGGTCTCGGTATAAAAAAAGATGATATTCGTTTTATATTTGATAAATTCTACCGCGTACCAACAGGAAATTTACACAATGTAAAAGGGTTTGGATTAGGTTTATTTTATGTGAAAATGATTATCGAAGAACACGGAGGAACAATTAAAGTGAAGTCTGAATTAGGAAAAGGAACAACATTTTATATTTGGTTACCTGAATAAGAGAAATCTTAATTCTATTTTCTAAAAAAACAGCACGAAAAATTAATTGTAAAAATTTTTAGTTTTTAGTATATTTGTTTGAACGAATTAATTAATAATACTTATGATACAAATTTCACTTACTTTAAGCGATAATGAATTTGATAAATTTATGAGTTTATTAAAATCATTCAAATCGGCTAAAAATGTAGAATCTACAAAAATAGAAGAAAATGAAAGTGGTATCTTTGGATTAACGGATGAGCATAAACAAATCATTGACCAAAGAATTGCAAAACACTTAAGCGGAGAAAGTAAATCATTTACATGGGATGAAGTGAAAGAAAATGCTAGAAATAATAGATTGTAAACTATTTCTATAATTTTTTAAAATGAAGAAAAAATTAGACCTAATCTTTAAAGATGAAGCTAATCTAGAAGTCATTGAATCTTATCTTTATTATGAAAAAGAACAAGTTGGATTGGGTGAACGATTTATAAACGAGTTAGACCAAAAATTCATTCAATAAAATTAACACCTAATGGCTTTCAAAAATTTCACAACGAAACTAGACAAGTTCCATTAAATATTTTTCCTTTTGTTGTTATTTATAGAGTAATTGAAAATTCATTAATCATATTTTCAGTTTTCAAAACACCACAAAATCCTAAAAAGAAATTAAAAATTTAGACTTTAATGCAAACCTAATACCTAAAATACCTAATTAACCTTAAAGTCCGCATATTTCTCCTCAATTTTCGATTCTGTATAAGCTGGTGTCCATGCATCTGTATTACTAAAAATACGAATTGCTTTCACGAAAGGATTTGTTTCACCAGCATCAAACCAATGTTTTGTTCCGGTTGGCACGGATATTAAATCTCCCTTCTCGCATAATAAATTGAAAATTTGATCATTCGGTAAATTGAACCAAAAAATCCCCTTACCATCAACGAAAAAGCGAATCTCATCTTCTGAATGTGTATGTTCTCCTAAGAACTTTGCTCTAATTGCATCGTAATTTTCTGTCAATTTATTTATCGAAATAACATCTGCTGATAGATATTCTCCCTTTTCCATAAAAGGCTTTAAATCATTCTCATATGCTTTTAAAATTTCTTCTTGGGTTGCCTTATCTTCAAATACTAGGTCGCATTTCCATTGGTCAAAATAAACTCCTCTATCGTTTAAAAATTGACGAATTTCAGTCGGATTACTGAATTGAATATTTGAATCTGGGATTGATAAAATTGCCATACTATTTTTTTTAATACAAAATTACTAATCATTCATGTAATATGAGAAAAAAATAAACTTTGATTCAATATCTATTCAAAGGGAAATTCTAGTAGTTAAAAATCTATTCCTAAAAACAAAAAGTCAATTTATTGAAATAACTAATGCTGAATATTTGCAAATTCTTATCTTTAAAGTCTGTCTTTTAAATAAGTGAAAAAATTAAAATAGAAAATATGCAACTTTATCAAAACTACGCATTAGGGAAATGGATCAAAGGCGAAGGTGTTGAAACTAATTTATTCAATGCAATTACAGGTGAAAAAATAGGCGATGTATCAAGTATTGGTCTTGATTATAAGGCGATGCTTGAATATGGGCGAAAATCTGGTGGTTATTCTCTTCGTAAAATGACTTTCCAAGAACGTGGTAGAATGTTAAAAGCTTTAGCATTATTTTTAATGGAAAAGAAACATGAATACTACGCGGTAAGTGCTTTAACAGGTGCTACAAAAGTAGATTCATGGATTGATATCGAAGGTGGAATAGGGAATTTATTCGCAAACGCTTCTTTAAGACGTCAATTTCCAGATCTACCTTATTATGTTGAAGGTTCTGCCCTTCCATTATCAAAAAACGGGACTTTTATAGGACACCACATAACCGTTCCTAAAGAAGGAGTAGCAGTTCACATCAATGCATTCAATTTTCCTATTTGGGGAATGTTAGAAAAAATAGCAGTGAATTTAATGGCGGGTGTTCCTGCAATTGTGAAACCTTCTGAATATACTTGCTTCTTAACAGAAGTAATGGTTCGTGATATAATTGATTCCAAAATTTTACCGGAAGGTGCCTTACAATTAGTTTGTGGTTTAGGAAGAGGTATTATTGATCATGTTACAAATCAAGACGTTATTACATTTACAGGAAGTGCTTTTACAGGGAAAAAACTAAAAAGTTTACCTCATATTATTGAAGAAAGTGTTCCTTTTAATTTAGAAGCAGACTCTTTAAATGCAACAATATTAGGTAAATACGCAGTTCCAGGAACCGAAGAATTTGATTTATTTATTAAAGAAGCTACAAAAGAAATTACAGTAAAAGCTGGTCAAAAATGTACGGCAGTAAGAAGAATATTTGTACCTGAAGATTTAATTGATGAAGTAGAAAAAGGAATAGCTTCTCGATTAGCTTCTACAAAAATCGGTGATCCAAGTGTTGAAGGTGTTAGAATGGGATCTTTGGCAACTAGAACTCAAGTTGAACGCGTTCGAGAAAATGTTGAAATCCTAATGAAATCTCAAAAAATTGCTTTTGGTAGTTTAGATGATTTCGAAGTTACTGGTGCTGATAAAAACAAAGGGGCTTTCTTTTCTCCTATTTTATTTAGAAATGATGACCCTTTCAATAATACAGATGTGCATGAAATTGAAGCTTTTGGACCAATTTCAACCATTATGCCTTATAAAAATATAGAAGATGCCATCGAATTAGCGAAAATGGGTAAAGGTTCTTTGGTTTCTTCGATTGTAACACCAAATGACAAAGAAGCAACTGAATTTGTAATTGGAGCAGCCTGTATGCATGGTCGAATTTTAGTATTAAATAAAGATTGTGCGAAAGAAAGTACTGGTCACGGTTCTCCAATGCCGATGCTTACTCATGGTGGGCCAGGACGAGCTGGAGGTGGTGAAGAAATGGGCGGAAAAAGAGGTGTTTTACATTACATGCAACGTACTGCTATTCAAGGACATCCAACAACCATTACACAAATTACACAACAATTTCAAGTTGGTGCTGAAATGCCTGAAGCAAATCCTCACGTTTTTAGAAAACATTTTGAAGAATTAGTAATCGGTGAAACTGTTTATACACATAAACATACTGTTACCGATGCTGATATTGTTAATTTCGCAAACGTATCTGGAGATAACTTCTATGCACACATGGATGCAACTTCTTTGGAAGGAACAATTTTTGAAAAAAGAGTAGCTCATGGTTATTTTGTACTATCGAAAGCAGCCGGTTTATTCGTTGACCCTAAAAAAGGACCCGTTTTATTAAATTATGGTTTAGAAGAAGCACGATTTACAAAACCAGTTTATCCAGGTGCTACAATTGGAGTTAGATTTACAGTAAAAGAAAAAGTAGATCAGGAGAAAAAATCAGAAGAAGATATTTCGAAAGGAATTGTTAAATTTTTAGTTGATGTTTTTGATGAAACAGGAGAAACTGTTGCTTTGGCTACTATTTTAACAATGGTTCGAAAATTAGATCAAGATTGAAAAATTAAAATGCGCACAGAAATATTAAATTTGTAATTTCTGTGTGCGTTTTTTAAAAGTTGGTTTATAAAGAATTGAAGAACTAATCAAAGGAACATTTCCACCTTTCCAAGCTTGTAATTCTATGGATATAGGTAAATTTATCCAAGGTGAATCAATGCCAAAACCTAAACCTGTTATTACAGACTCTTTTTTACCATTTATACCTGCTCCTGCTCCTGCTCCTATAGAAATCAAAGTATACAATGGTAAGCGTTCGAAAGGTTTATAAGTTGTTTCAAATAATCCTTCCGCGTAAGCACCTTTATTATTTGTAAAAGCCCAATAACTTGACCCCATTAAATTAAATCTTTTATTTTTTAGTGCTACAATTCTAATCCCTAAGTTTCCAAAACCATTCGAACCCGAATAAGCCTTTAAAACAGAATACCAATTCAATGAAAATTTACTTGAATTATTAATAGATTTCCCAACTAAAAAAAACAAGCCTTGATAATAAAAACTTGTTGATATTGATTTTACATATTGGTATTTTAATCCAACAGACGTTGAATTTCCTTGAAAACCTAAATAAGATTGAACACCAAAAATTGCTCCGCCACCGATTGTTGTTCCGCCACCACCAGCAACACCCGTAATTACAGAAGGAATGAATTTTAACCTGTTATTCCCAAAATTATATCCTGTATTTAACAAGGCTTGCATATATCCGCCGTAAAAATTTGCCAAAGCATGAATAGATATATCGCCTGCTATTTTTTTAAATTGCCACGAGGCACTTGTACCAATAAAAATTAATTTTAATTTATTAGACAAACCAAATCCTATTTCAGGATAAACAGCTGTCCATTTCAATTCAGAATCGGATTTTATTGTGTCTTTATTTAACTTAAAATCGGAATAAACACCTATCGTTGGAGAAAAACCTCTAATCATATCACCTGAAACATGCGTATAATTAATACCCGCTCGAAAGTTAATAGATTGAGCAATTTTTGTTTGAGCAAAAACAGAACCTTGAATCATCCAACCGTCTTTATCTGGAGCTACTCCACCACCGCCTGCTAAAAAACTGATACTACTTCCAAAATTCAATTTTTTATCTGTACTCGTCAAGCCTTCCATTCGATAGCCAAAAGCAAAATAACCACCTCTAACTCCAGTTGCAGCTCCAATAAATTGTAAACCACCGACTAATTCGTAATTACTTTTTTTATTTAATAAATAATCTAAATGAGCTGATGCAAAACCTATAGGAAGATTCCCTTTTTCAGAAACATAAAATGTACTATATCCAGGTCGTTGTGAAAATGTATAAATTGGAGAAAATAAAACGAATAATAAAGCTAAAACATTCCATTTTAAAGGAAGATATTCTTTTTTTGTAACGGAAATAAAATTGTTTTTCACCTTAACAGACAAAATTAGAAAACTATGAGTAATATCTTAATTTATTTAAATAAAAATAAAGTAATATGTTATGGTAAAATGAATCAAAAAAAGTATTTTTGAGCCATTAAAATTATAAACTTTAAATTAAAAAAATATGTCATTCGAATTACCACAATTACCTTATGCATACGATGCATTAGAGCCACACATCGATGCTAGAACAATGGAAATTCACCATTCAAAACATCATCTAGCATACATTACCAATCTAAATGCAGCAATTGTTGGAACAGATTTGGAAGGAAAATCAATTGAAGAAGTACTTATAAAAGGAAGAGATATTGCTGCAATACGAAATAATGGTGGTGGTTTCTGGAACCACAATTTATTTTGGGAAGTAATGGCTCCAAATAAAGGAGGTTTACCAACAGGTGATTTAGCAGGAGATATCGATGCTACTTTTGGTTCATTTGAAAATTTTAAAGCTGAATTTGCAAAAGCTGGAGTTACTCGTTTTGGTTCTGGATGGGCTTGGTTATCTTTGGTTAATGGAAAATTAGAAGTTTCTTCAACTCCAAATCAAGATAATCAATTGATGCAAGAAGGTTTTAATGGAACACCACTTTTAGCAATGGATGTTTGGGAACACGCTTATTATTTACATTACCAAAATAGACGTCCTGACTACATTAGTGCTTTTTTCAATGTTATCAACTGGGATGTTGTTGCTGAAAGATACAATGCAGCTAAAAATTAGAAAACTATTTTAAACTCAATAAGAAAACCTTCTCGATAATGAGAAGGTTTTTTTATGAACTTTAAATAGCTACATACCAAGCTTTCCGGTTGTATTTATTTTTAATTGCTTTTATACTAATTAATAGATTCTCATTTTTTTGTAATCTTGCTGCTACATAAAATTTATTTTTTGAAGAACTAGTAACTACTTCAAAACCTTTTAGTTCTTTTAATTCTATGAAACGTTGTGCTTGTATTTCTTTGTTAAAAACGGCGATCACAATAAATTCTTTTTGACCCGATTGAGATGCTAATTCTGCATCTCTTCTCTGCTTCTCTTTTAGAGCTATTGCTTCTATTTCTTGTAGTCTCAAAGTAAGATCCTTGTTTACTTTTAAAATTGAATCTATGTAATCTTGATTACTTGTTATCGTTTCAACCTTTTCTAAAAGTTTATCTATCTTCTTTTTATTGAATTCCTGTCTTTCTGTATTGGTAACTTGAGCACCAATATTTGTAAAACATAAAAATGCAAAACAAAATAATAAACTATTATTTTTTTGCTTTAAGTCTAGTCTCAATTTCATTAATTTTTTCATCTATTATTGTAAGGTTTGATTCAATAGTTTCAGGATCTTCTAAACTAAAATTTGATTCTGATAATTGTTTTAATTCGTGTTTGATTTTTCCTAATTCGTATTTTAAATCTTGAACACTTGTGTTTTCATTTACCGATAATTCATTTAATTTATCAACGATTGATCCTAATTTATTTTTTGGAGCTGTTGGTCCATCCGTTAAATTAATATCAAGTTTATCCTTTGGATTTTTAATGTTTAATTTCAAGAAAAACTCATGAGTACCCGATGTTTGGCTTCGCATAATTTGATTGGATACTGTATAATTATACCCTACTCCAAAAGCTCCCATATTAAAACCAACACCAACATTAATGTTTGAACTATTTTGGTATCCTGTTTGAAGCCAATACTTTTTATTGTAATCCACTTTTAATTGAATTCCAGCAATGTCATTCACTATTGGAATGGCAAAATAATAAATAATTGGTGTAAGACTAATTTTATGTTTCAATTCAAAAGGATTTGAAACCACAACATTTACATTGTCCAACATATTTTTGCCATTCTCAACCAAATGTGGTAAAGAAACCGATAATTCCGTTTGTTTAAAATTGTACAAAAATCCAGCTCCAGACATAAATGCTGTTGAATTCATATTCGAATTTTGCAACACAGGATCTGTTTGATCCAAGCTTTCGCTGTTTCTAATTTTAGAAGAATTAAAAGACTTGCTTGTCAAACCTGCTGACAATCCAAAGATAAACGATTGATTTGTATTGATTTTCAGGTTATAACCATACGTAACATCGGCCATAACTACTTGAAATGCAGATCGTGTATCAGAAATAACTCGTGCTCCAATCCCTTGATTTTCGCCAAGCATACCTTTCAAACCGGCCATTGAATTATTGGTGTTTAAACCTGCACGTTGGCGTACATTCAATATTGCTGATAATTTATCCCCATTTGCACAATAAGCTGGATTGATGTTGTACCAATTGTATAAATACGAATAATAATCCATCGTCAGATTTTGAGCTGAAACTACAGCACATAACATAACGGAAAATAAAGTAGTATAAATCTTATTTTTCATTTTTTTTATTTAAGAACTGTAATTATTCCTTTGAAAAGTTGGCTTGAACTATCTTGGTAAAAGTGATAGTAATAATTTCCGTTTGGAAGTGGTGTTCCGTCTCTTTTTGCATCCCATTCGTTGTTGTAATTTGAAGGAACATTAAAAACGATTTGTCCATATTCATCTACAATTTTCAAACTAAAATCTTTGTATATTTCAACATGGTTAATTTTCCAATAATCATTTTTGCCATCGTCATTTGGTGATACAAAATCAGCTGATGGAAAAACATCTAATTCAACTTGGTCAATAACACTTATCTTTAAATAAGCTGTATCTGTTAAAATTGGTAACCCATTGTCGTGAATGATTACTGTAATGATATATTCATTTTTTAATTCGTAATCTAAATTTTTATTCAATTTCAACATGCCTGTTAATGAATCTATTGAAAAAGTTTCATTTTCACTTAAAACCTTAAATGTTTGAAATTGGTAATTATCTGTCTCTAAATATGTAACTAATCCTATTTCTCTTCCTATCGGTTCTAATTCATACACTTGGTAATCTTTTAGATTAATTTTTGGTCGTTCATTTAAATCATTTACGGTAATTATAAATTCCTTCTCAAAACTTAATCCTCCAGCATCCGTAACTTTACATCGAATAGAATAACTGTTTTTAACTTCAAAGTTTGCACTTGTAGTTAAGATTAATTTAGACCCCAAAATTGAGAAGCTTGCATTGTCTATATCTCCTGCTCCAGCAACTAAACTATAGGTAAAAGTTTCGTTCGGGTCGTTATCGATTGCACTAAATATTCCAATTACTGGCTTTATTTCGTTTTCATTAACTACCAAATTGGATAGTAAAAGTGCCGTTGGAGCTTCCTGATGATTTATTACTACTAAATTAAATTCCTTTTCAAAAGAACAACCATTTTGATCAGAAGTCTTTACTCTAATTCTTAATAAATCTTCAACATTAATATTTAATGCAGCTGTTAAAACCAATTGATTATTAGTTATAATAAACATTGAGTTATTTGTACTATTATTACCTGAAACCAAACTATAGGTATGAACATCATTTACATCTACATCGGAAGTAGAAAAATTTGCAATTGGTGATGTAATCGCTGTATTTTCAAGAATAGTAGTTGCAGGAAATAATATGTCAGTAGGAGCGTGATTGTTTCTAAAAACATATGGATTATTAGGATCACCGACTACAGAAGACGAACTAAAAGGAAGAAAGTCAACGGCATCTTGTACAACATCTGTTTCGCTATTGTAAATTTTAAAGGAAATGATTTGATTACTAATTGTTGAATTACTGTAAACAATCAAAAAAGCTAACTTTTTACCGTTTTGATCAACATTTGTTTTTACGACTCCTCTACATTGACCATTTATAAAAGCTCCTATCAAATTATTACCATTTGCTAAATCTACACACGATAGATTTGCAATACCTGTAATATTCATAGCATATTGGTAATCCAATGATCTTACCGACCAAGTTGGAACTGCTGCTTTTAAAAAAGTAACCGAAAATGTTAAACTAAGAATTAAAATAATTTTAGACATATATTATGTTTTTTTATGTAATCGGTTATCCCAAATTGTGAGATAACCGATCTAACTTGATTCAATTATTGTTTAATAATTTTATAGGTTTTAGAATTCGAATCAGTATCTATTCGTAAGAAATATACACCTGATGTCAGGATTTTAATATCCTCATTGAAATTAATTTCTACTTTGGATATTTTTTTGATGTCTCTTACATACACTTCTTTTCCTGCTGTATCAAATAATCGAATTGAACCTTCTGTGTCTTGTTTGAAATCAATATTTAAAACTTTATTAAATGGATTTGGTGAAATAGATACAAATCCATCTTTAATCACATTCAATCCAGCTGCTAATTTCAATGCATCCGAACAGTTTTCGCTTTCATCTACATTTATCATTAATGGTGCTGAAGGTGTTCCCAAAAGATTGTTTTCTGTAAATTCTATTTCCTGAACAGCATTCACTTTCGTATCGCCTTCTGTTGTATAAACAAATGTCAATTTTTCTTGGTCGTCATTTGAATAAGCAGTCATGAAGAATAAATAGTCGTTTTTAGAGGCAACCCATTGTGGTTTACAAACTCCTCTCAACTCTTTTCCACTGTATACTTTTAATATAAGTTTATCATTGTCAACTATTTCTGTACATAAGTTTGTAGTTGCTATAATAGACATGTTTTTACTAAATTGCTCTGGGTAGAAATCCGAAACTAAAGGTGAATTATTTTTAGTTAATGGGTTTTTGCTTAATTTCTGACCAAATACAGCTGAATTTGGATACGTAAAACTTGAAACAGTAGAAGATTTTAACATATAACCTTCCGTTGGAATCATAGTTGTTAAACTTCCCATCCAACCTAACTTATCATCGTAGTAAGCAAAACTAAATTGACCTTTTAAAATATCTCCAGTTGAAGGCGTATAATTTCCTAAAGCTTCTGCTACTGAAAGATTTTTAAGTGAATTAAATCCTATCCAGTTCCAACCAATATTCACTGCAATTGGTGTTAATTCTGGTAGTACTTTGCTTCCTTCCAATCGTAAAGTGTCATTTTTACTTAATTTAATTTTATACGATTTCATCATCGAATATGACCCTAAATTCCCTATCCAATTATTACTTGAATATTGATCATAAGCAGTTTGACTAGTAGACACATCTCCTAAAACCGGACTTAAACTACTTAATAAATTCTTAGAACTATTAAATTTAGTAGAGTTAACAGGAAACGAAACCCATGTCCAACCATTTGTCAACGGCATGTTCTTTTTAATCGTCGTAGTTGTCGAAAATGTTTCTGGGGCATCAGGTGTTCCAATTAACTTACTTTCTTCAAATACAACATTCGGTGTAACATCCACATACGTTTCACCGTTAGCAGCATTCCAAATATTGAATTTTACAGTTTCACCATTTACCGAATTACTATATACATTTAAGAACACTTCGTATTTGTCGTAAGCTGGTAAGTATTTTAATGCTCCAATACCTCTTACTTCATTGTTCACATAAGCAATCAACTTATCTCCTTCAGTTGATGACACAACATTGTCTATTTTTAATTGACCAATTATGTTCATGCTGTATTGATATTTCAAAGGATCGAATGAATATTTCGGCTCAATCGCTTTTACTACCAAACGAACTGTCAATTTTTCGGCATAACCAAAATCTGTCGTTAAAAGAATATCTTCCTCGTAAGTTCCAATATTGATTCCTGTTGAAACATTAAATGTTTTAGTCACAGAACTATTCGGATTGATATTTCCATTTGGATTGGTAACATTCATCCAAGAAGGAATATTACTAATTGTATATTGTTTTAACGCACCTCCCGTGTTGATCATTTCTTCTGTAAACGACAAACCTTTTCCTTCTTCAATTGTAAATTCTAAAAGGTCATCTTGCCATTTAACTTGGTTTTTATTCATATAAGAAATCCAGGTTTTTGGAGACACCATTGTATTACCTCGTAAATCTTTTACATCTCTCACTGTAATATCCAAGGTAACGTTTTCTATCAATGCTACATCAATTGTAGGTTGTATGATTATTTTATCGTTATTGACTAGATACGTAAATGGTATTGATGCAACTGGACGTGGTAATTTTAACAACGGTGTTTGTGAAATCGTTACCACTCCATTATTTGCACTTGTTACAACATTGTCCGAAACATTCGCCGATAAACTATTCGTAGAAGCGGTATAACTTGAAATACCAGCACTTGATGTTAACCCCTCAAAAGGTAAATAAGCAAACAAACCTGGCTCATCTCCTTTCAATCGGAATTGTTTATCTCTTTTTATTTGTTCTGTTTTTCTAGTTAAATTCCAAATTCTAAAATCATCCATTTTTCCTTGAAATGGTAAATCGGTAACTGTATTAACACCAACTTCATACGCTCTTGCCCCCAAATACATTCTTGCGGTATTGAATTCTTTGAAATCTTTAGCCAACATCGAATTCTCTATATTTCCATCAATATACGCTGTAAGATTTCCTGTACGTTGCATAGCTAAAGTAAAATGGTGCCATTTACCATCAAAATAAGTCTGATTGGTTGCTACAAAATCAATTCCATTGTGGAAAACGTGAATTTTTCCATTCGCATCTTTTTGTATATTCCATGCATACAATTTATCAGAACCTAAACCATCTCCTTTTCCATTTGAAAATAAAGTTGCAGGAGCTGTTTGTGATGAATTAAACCAAAACTCAAGTGTAAAATCCATTTCACTATCAATTGCATTTCTAGATGCATCTACTTTGATATTGTCATTTACTCCGTCAAATTGAGCAGCAAATCCATTTGGATCCAATTGCCATGTTGCCGATTTTATATCCGCATTTCTACTTCTGATGTAATCTGTAGCAATATTTCCATCAGCTTCATTCATTCTCCAATCGTATAGTAAACTAGCAGAAGATCGGTTTAATTCTCTACTCAACTGTGAAGATACTTCCGTTCCTTTTAATGCTTTGGACCACATTCTAATTCCATGTACATTTCCGTTGAAAAACTTTGAATTACTTTGGTTTTCTTTTCCAAAAATCAATTTACCAGAACCTGTATAATCTACAATTAAATTCGTATTTAATGAATTTCTTAATACCCCATCGATGAATAATAAAACTTCATCATTTGCTTTGTTATAAGAAACAGCATAATGGTTCCAGTTATTCAAAGCAGGTGCAGTTCCTGTGGTAGCAACTTCTAATGCATCACCTAATCGAACTGTAAATTGGTTAGCAGCATTAAACCCTAAATACAAACTATTTTTAGAATCAATTCCCTGACTAACAACTGCTTGTTCTCCTAATGCATTTCTTTTCGCCCAAAACTCAATAGAGAAATCACGGTTTTGTAAATTTGCACCACCAACAACTTCTAAATAGTTCGCAGTTCCGTCTAAATTTAAACTCGTTCCGTGATCAATTTCTCCTCCATTTAAAACTCCTCTGACATCAAAATTGTATGTATTAATAGTTCCAATATCTACCGTTTCATTGAACTGGATAGAAATGTCATCGTTTGGATCTAATATTCCATCAGCTGGAGAAGGTGTACCAAATGCTGCAGGGTTGATTCTATCGATAACCCCAGTTAAAACAATTGATTCGACTTTTGCTCGAAGACATTCTGACATTACATGAATGTCGTAACTCCCATCTGGTAAACCGTTTAAGCCCCAATCATAACTAGTTATTGGTTCTGTTTCTGAAATTTTCAAGGAATTTAAAGGTGCATATGCCTCTTTATACCAAGATTTTAAGGGTGTCCAACCCGATTCTGCACTTTTTTTGTACTCAAGATCAATTTTTTTCAATCCATTGTAGTTGACATCGTAATTATTGACAATTAGGTTTAATTTATTATCAAAAGAATTATTGATTACAAATTGATTCATTGGATTCGCAATAGCAATATCTGTACAAGAAGGCAAGAAATGTACACTCACATAGATAGTGTCACCAACACTTCCATCTCCACAAGAAGAACCCACCACAATTGCAATGTTATCGTATTCATAATCACTAACACCACGCTCTATTACCAATTGTTTATGGATAGATCCTCCGTCTTTTACTAAATACAATTGATCGGAAGGCATATTACCGTCAATAGTTACAATTGCTCCTTTTTGATTGGTATAAGACAACACATTCATTGCATATTCTATATCATCGTGTGTTTCTGTATTATTGATTAATTCTAAATCAAAAACAGCTTTACCATTGGAAGGAATGTTCACTTTTTTACTAAAAGTTGGACTGCCATCTACTTTCATCTCAACATATTCTCTTCTTAAAGTTCCACCGCTTAAAGTTACTGGCTGATCATTTTTGGTATAATACAAACTTTTTGTTGCTCCTTCCCACGGACAAGAAGTCTCACCGGCTTTAATACTAAAGATTGGACCAAAACCATTTATACTTTTAAAAATATCTACACTGTATGAATCTCCTTCATTGGAGTCTGAAAGTGTATAAGAAAAGGTGGTTGAATTAGTAGTGCTCGTTGAATTATTAGAAGATTTATTCGTAGTCACTTTTAATCCTTGTTCGGCCTCTACTCCCGATCCACCAATATTTGCTCCTATTTTAAGGAGTGCTTCCAATGATACTGCTAACTCAAAAGAGGTAGATTGAGTTTCCGAATCTTCTGTAGCTATCGAATAGCTAAATCCTGCTCCACCTCCATCAAAAGATCTATTTACATCAACGGGTTTTAAAGAAACATCGTGTTTTTCTTTTTCGTTCATATCAACCGCCTCTTCCCACAATCTAATTTGTTGGTTATACCACCTAATAGAATCACCCATGGAAGCAGGAATTGTAATTGTAGAATCTATTCCTTTATTCGTTTTTAATTTAATAACTTGTGGACCTTGTGGAGTAAACCTATAACTCAAACCATTAACATCGGTAGGATCTGTAAATAAATGATTTTCTGAAGAAGGACAATTTGTACAACCAATCCCCCAAGGAGTATAAGGTGTTTTTCCAAAAACTGGATCGTCATTGTTTCTACCAAAATTTGGATCTGTTTTGGGAAGTTTAGAAACATACATAGCTGGTTTTAATGTAAAAAGTTGGTTACGTAACTCCTTTAAACGAGGTATCAATTTATTAACAATATGACTTTGGCTATACATAAACGATGTTGCGTATCCTCCAGGTGCTACTGCTAATGTCTTTCTTAAAGCTACTGCGTATTCAACATTATTATAAGTAAAACGAGTTGAATTACATGAAACTCCTGGCGATAAACATATACTTGACTTTACAATACTAATGTTATCGGCAATACCAAAGTCAACATTCATTGCTTTCCCAATGTATAAATCACCATCAGCTCCAACCATATCACTGCTTGTTTCCCAATTTTCTGTAGTTGTAATAGTAGAAACTATTTCACCACCTTCTCCAAACGTAGTTTCTACTCCTGCATTTAGAGATAATTCATTTTTTATCTCTGTTTTAACAGCCATTCCTAATCCTAATGTAAAAGCAGTTCCTAAAAGAATTTTTTTCTGACCTGCAACTCCAACACCACCATCTAAAGACCAAGATGTTGCTGTGGATGTAGAAGATCCTTTTTCGAAAGAAGCATAACTATCTGTTCCTGGAGGATCTCTTAAAATCATTTCTGGTATTTGAGGACCTACTGATACAAAACTTGCACCATCTGATGATTTTCCACCAATAATAATACCTTTAAATTCATTACCGGGTGTCTTCCATGGAACTGTATTTATCCCACTTTCAAAAGTGATAGAAAACTGATTTGCAAAATTATTTGAGTTAGCTGTATATGAAGTAGTTGGTGCACCAACAATAAATGAATAAGGAGACGAAGTACTATCTTTTGATGCAGAAATATACGTTGTATCTACTTTAATCTGTTGCACAGGAATTGTAGATAAACCATTGTTGATTGTAAGTAAGCCAGTTGTAACTGGCACTTCATCAATAATTGTTTGACTTGAATTATTTATATAACTATACTTTTCTTTTGCTCCTATTTTTACTTTGTATTCTTTATTTTGAGTAAATAATGGATATCTAAAAGTTGCAGGTGTAATATTTCTTAAAGTATCTTTTAATTTTGTTATCGGATTATCATATATATAAGTAGTATCTCCCCCAAAATTTGTAAAATCACGTCCTTTTAAATCTTTTACCCAAATAGAAGGTGCTGATCGATAATTCCAACTTTTTATAGCTTGGTACGTTTCTTTACCAATACTACTCCATGCTGTTTTTGCTGCATTCGTGAAAACTGTATCGATTATTTCCTGAACAGGTGGAATAGTTGATATATCTAATGCACTTTTATCGAAAATAGAATTTATAAACGTTGAAAAATTTGGTGACGACAAATTCTTTTCACTAAATTTTGCAATTTCATATTTCAACGGTGGTAAATAAGCAACATAATCACCGCTTACTGCATTGGTAGTTATCAATTTTGTGTAACAACTATTGAGTGTTTTAAATTCAATGTTTGCTTGTCCAATGTTGTTTGTAGATCTACCTATTATCATTGGCTTTGCAGCTTCTCTTGTTCCTCCAACAACTCTACCTATTACTTTTACAAATGTAGAATCAATGAATTTTATTTCGGGAACAACCGCTTGAAAATTCCATTTCGTATTCACATCTACTGGAAATCTACCTACTTTATAGATATGCCCTGGTTGACTAACCGTAATTACATGTTCTCCTATTGGAACGTTAATACTAAAGTTACCTTCACTATTTGTAGTAATCACTTGTCCGTCTTTTACAACGTTGGCACCATCAATTAAGACAAATGCACCTTCTACCGGACAAGTACATGATTCTAGTAATGGAGAATACCTAACATTTCCGGTTGTTAAAAAAGAAGACTTGTCTAAGAAATCTATTGTATTTTGAACCGTTGAACCGTCACCTATAAATAAAATCTTATTTCCCGGTTTAAATTCATGAACTCCTAAACTTGGTGTTACTTTAAAATTCTCTCCTGTTCCATTGTAACGAACACCTTCAATTGTATAATCACCAGTTGAATTAGTGTAAGCAATGTAGCCCATTTGTGAAGCATTTGGAATATCAGAAGAAAATGTAAAACCTGAACCTGAAAGAGAAGTATGGTTTGCATTGAATGAATTCCCAGTTTTAGAAATATCGTACAGTGCATTTCCTACATTTTCATCGGCATGAAAAGCAACGACCAAACCTGTTTCGTTTCCGTTTAAAATTCTTTCAAAATCTTTTTTAACGTCATCATTTGTTTTTGCAATTTTCCAAACGCGAATTTCATCCAATTTACCTTTGAATTTAGTTGCTCCATTTCCCCCAACTGTCAATGGGTTTGCATTTTGTGTAATCGATGCTGAAGCTGCAACTGATTGAACCAAATCACCGTTTAAAAATAATTTGACATTTGCACCATCGTAAACTCCTGTAAAATGGTAATATTGATTAACTAAAATTGTATTACTCGATTGAGCTATATATGTATTTGCCCCATTAGTAACCTCAAATTTTACATTCTTTGCTACTGCATCGTAACGCATTACATACGAACCTTCTTTCCCTAAAATAAATTGAGGTGTAGCTAAATCTGAAATAGAAACCCAAGATTCTACTGTTACAGCATTGGAAACACTTAAATTAGAATTACTTGGTGCACTCAAATACCCACTTCCATTAAACGAAGCTGCATAACCAGAAGCACCAGATGTTTTTTCAACCCTTACAATAACATCTTTAACAGCAAAACCTCCCGCATATTCAATATGGCCGTTGATAATACCCGTAGGAGAACGAAAACCAATATCTTCACTGTAAATTGTATTTGGAGTTTCCATCATTGTTCCTGCACAATTGGTTTCTCCTACCAATGAATATTGGTAAAAAACACCTGCATCTATTGTGTAATCAATGTATGTACCTGTAGAAGGTGTAACAGTTGTAATAAGAGAAGGAGCAACTAAAGAACCAAGAACTTTACGGTATATTTTAACGTTGGTTAAAACATTCGCATTGTTTAACAACCAACTCAACTCAACGCGGTTGTTGAAATATCCTTTTGAACACGTAAGTTTTTTATTCGTGTTAAATGTATTTGTTAAATCTGGTGTTAATTT
>CANCQX010000051.1 GCA_947380375.1 Flavobacteriales bacterium | reverse complement strand
AATTTTTTAAATTATTACTTTTTTATCCCAACAAAGAAAAAAAATGTTGAAAATTTTTACAATGATGTCCATCAAACAATAATCTGATTATCATTATATTAATCAACCATTACAGGCACATCCACTTCAATCTTATTCTCTACTAAAGTTACACCTGGAGCATTCCAAACTGCATGTTCTGCATCCAATTTTTCGGCATAAGATTGAACAATTCCGCTAATAATTACTTTGTTAGCTACTCCTTCAACAACTATGTTATTAGCATCTATTGTTGCACTTCTATGAAATGCAGCAGAAATTTTATTCTTAATTGCATTAACATTTAAAGTTTCTTTCGGTAAAACTGTTACTAGATTACTTATTCCTCTAACTCCAAGAATATTTTCGAGAGCTTGCCTTATAGCTTCTTTTTCAAAAATCCATTCCACCTCACCTTTAGTTGTGATCCAACCATCTTCAATTGTTAACTTGATTTTATCTTGAGGTATCAAATTATGCCACTTTATGGCATTCAGTGCAGCTTCAGCAATTTCAGTGTCGCTATTTTTAATATCAGTATCAAATCTTACTGTAATTTCTTCAGCAACGGCTTTTACACCCTTCATACGAAATACAACACTTTCGGCTAATCGCTTTTTACTATAACTGTCCACAAAACCATTTAATGTTACTATTCCATCGTTCACGTATATACCTATATCCGAAGACTTTAAAAGAGATTGCCACTTTAATTCTTCCATTATATCTTTTTGCAATTCTAAATCTGTTTTCATTTTTTAGTGTTTTTAATTTGTAAAATGTTTAAATCTTTTTAGCGAAAATAAATTAACTATATCGCTAGGACCAATGATTATAGTCAACTAATAAATTGATTATCATTTAATTAAAAAATAGCAGATTATTCTATTCCTAATGTTTTTAATCTCTTGATATGGGAGGTAAGTGCATCAAAAAAGGTTTGGTTGACATTATAAGTAAACCCAAATTCAAGGGCAGTTTTTTCAACAATAGGAGCAATCTTTCTATAGTGGATATGGCAAATATTTGAAAAAAGGTGGTGTTCAATTTGAAAATTTAATCCACCAACATACCAATTTAAAAAAATGTTATTTTGAGCAAAGTCTGAGGTCGTTTTTAGTTGATGTACAACCCATTCATTTTCAATTATCCCATCCTTATTCGGAAGGGGTTGATCGGTACTTTCAACCACATGAGCCATTTGAAAAATAGTACTCATTATTATTCCAGCAGTACTATGCAGAATTGCAAATCCTATCAAAATTTGCCACCAATTGTAACTAGAAAAATACAAAGGGAGCCCAAAAATGACACTGAAATAGATTATTTTTATGATGATCAATTTGATAATCTCTTTCGATTTATTGTGACTTTGCTCTTCGGTGATACCACTCTCATTGAAATCAATTAGCTGCCCAAAATCTGAAACTAATTTAGACAACGTCATTAATCCATAAAAGAAAAAAGCATACAGATATTGGTACTTATGAATTCTTTTTAAAGGAGCGTGAGGCGATAATCTAATGACTGCTTTTGTCTCAATATCTTGATCATAACCAAAAATATTTGTGAAAGTATGGTGTAAAATATTATGTTGCACTTTCCAATTAAACTTGCTTGTTCCGAGTAAAAAAATAGTCGAAGAGAAAAAATTATTAACCCAACCTTTTCTTGAAAATGCGCCATGAGCTGCATCGTGCATCACAGACATTCCAACACCTGCTTCACCAATTCCCATCAATATTACAAGTAGTATTGCTAAACCTGGATTTATTGGTAAAACGAGCAAAATAATAAAAGGAATTATGTAGGTAAAAAGCATTACTATTGCTTTGAAATACATTGAAAAATCACCTTTTTGGGATAGTTTATTCTCATTAAAATAATCATTTACATTTTTATTTACAACGGCAACAAACTGCTTCTGAATTGGGTCATCACAAATGAATTTTATTGTTTTCATTATTTACTATTTTACCGCAAAAAAACCATATCACCATAGATCTAAAAATGATATACATAGATTACATAAGTGATTATTATCATTTTAAATTAAATTTCAATTCAATTATTTTATAAAAAATAATACGTCGATGACAAAAAATGACATAAGCATTTGGCTAGATACTTACGATGATATTTTTTCAGATTTTGATTTCAGACCGTATTCTGAAAAAGCTTTGTCGGATGATTTTTTAAAGGAAGTAGGAAAGTTTTGTAATGAAAAAGAAGAAAAGGTAAATGAAGTGAAGTTGTTTCTACCTGCTGATAAACGGAACTCTGATGATGAAAAAATAATTTCGGATCGATTGACTTTCTATTTTAAAAAAAGTCAAAATTTGTTGCATTCTCAATCTCATAATTTATGGATAAAAGGGGTTTCGTTTGCAATTATTGGTTCGATTTTAATGCTAATTGCAAGTTATATTTCCTCTTTACAGTCTAAACATTTTCTATTAAATAGTTTACTTGTTTTTTTTGAGCCTTCGGGTTGGTTTTTAGTTTGGGCGGGATTGGATATTATGTTTTATACTGCAAGTAAGAATAAAAAAGAGTTGAATTTTTATAATAAATTGTCGAAGAGTAAAATTTCATTTTTTTCTATTTAATTTAGTATAACAATAGGTGAATTATCGAAATCTTCTGCATTTTTGGCATCCAATAAATAATCTTTTAATGAATAAAGTATTGCTTTACAAGAAGAGTAAACCTCTCTGCTAACGTTTAATAATGTAGAAATGTCTATCTCATCCAATGTATTCTTTTCTGAATGTTTATAGATATTATTGAGCCGTACGTTATACTCTTTTTGAATTTGATCCATCAATCTTTTTAATTCTGAAAAACGAAGAGATTGCTCTTTAATCTTCAATAGTTTGTTCAATTCAAGATAAAAGTCTCTAATTTGTTTTTGGAGAAATATATAATGTTCATACTTTGTATCGACTACAGATTCAGAAAGATCCCTTCGGTCGTGGTCGATGTTTTTAATTCCTTTTGCAGAATACATACCATTTCTTACAGAAGATATTAGCTGATTTAAACGAATAAAATCTTCCTTGTCAATTTTTTCTTCACTCATTTTAGTATATAGAGAAACTATTTCTCCTTCTGCGTGTTTTACTTTGTCGTACTTTTCAGAATATGAAATAACTTGAGAACTTATTTTTTTGTTCGCATCATCTATAAAATCCTCGCAGTTTAATTCTATAGTATCAATTTCAAATGCTTCCAAATTGAGATGAATTACCCGGTGAATAAATAATAACGTTTCTTTCTCAATAACTTCAATTGCTAATTCTGTAATTAATGGATTGGTGTTTTGAATAAAATATGTAGCTGATTTTTCTTTGTCTTTGATTATCTTTTCTAAAAAATCACCAAATTGTTTTAAAAAAGGATAAAAAAGCAAAATACCAAAAAGATTTATAAACGTTTGAAACAAAGCCAAACCTATTAATGCTTCTTCAACACCCAAAACCACTTTTATTAATGAGATGATTGGGTACATCAAAATGAATGAAAACAACGTAATAACAATATTGAAAATAATGTTTCCAAAGGCAACTCTTTTTTTTGCAACTACTGCCCCAATCGAACCTAACGCAATTTTTGTTGAAGTGCCCAATTCAGATCCGATAATAACCGCTACTGAAGTGTCGAAAGGAATAATATTCGCATTTAAAGCGCTTAAAGTTATTGCCATTGTAGCAGAAGATGATTGAATTAGTGCAGTTATTAAAAATCCTATTAAAACAAAAGTGACAATATTTAGATGAATGTAGGGTGTAAAATCGAAATTATTTACCAAAACGCCTATACTTTCTTTAATGAAACCGAGTCCTAGAAATAACAGTCCGAACCCCATACAGAAATTTGAAATTTGGTATATTTTTTTATTGTTCGTGAAGCCAATTAAACCTATACCAGATAGAGCAATAATAGGGTTAGAGAAAATTTCTATATTAAATTTAAACCCAATTGTAGCAACCATCCAACTACTTATTGTTGTACCGAGATTTGATCCAAATACTACTGCTAGAGCATTGCGCATATTGATCACACCAGCACCTACAAAACTCATCGCCATTAACGTAACAACGGAACTACTCTGAAGCAGCCCCGTTACCAATGTTCCACTAAAAATAGCACTTAACTTATTTTCAGTATGTTTTCTTAAGAAAAGTTTAAATGTCCTACCCGCTAATTGTTTCAAGCTCCTTTCCAATTGAAAAATTCCAAAAAGAAAAATTCCAATTCCAGATAAAAGCTTCCAAAAATCTGCTATTGACACGTTTTAAACAAAAGCTTTTTTTAGATGAGTATAGGCATCAGACATTTCATGTCGGAAATTATCCCAATATTTATCAAATGAAGATTCAGTCTCTTTAAAATTGACTTTTAGTTTGTCTATTTTTTTAACAAAATCTTCTTTCATTGATTCGAATTCTTTTTTGGAAACTAATTTACCATACTCAAACTGAAGCCTTAATATCTCTACTTTAATCTTAAACTTTTCGACTTCCGTATTAAAAACAAAGTGATATTCTTTATCAACTTCTGAGGTCTTTAATGCTTTTTCAATTTCTTCAATCGCATTTAGAATAGTCTCTTTTTGTTCTAAAAAAGCAGCTCTAGTTTCTACTTTACTTGGTGATAGCAAATGTTGAACTTCTTCCAATTTTTTCTTCAAATCATTTGTATCCAAATTCTTTTTACTAAATCTTGTTTTTGCATCATGAACTACCGTATTGAAACCTTTTTTCAATTCTTCAAATTTATCGGATGCATCTGCTTTTCCAAGTGACAATTGAAGTTGAAACTCTTCAAGTTCTGCAGCTGTTTTTTTTAAGCCTATAATTGCTTTATCAATAAAGCTAAATTGTGTTTTTTCCATTTTATTTTATTTTAATTAAACAATTTACATGTGTAAGGCTAATAAAGGATAGCCCGCTATTTCAGTTAATCCTTTCACAATACCACCGTGGAATAGATTACCGAAGAAACCTCTTTCGTAAAATGTAACTGCAAGTAAATCAGAATTTGAATTCTCAATATAATTATCAATTCTTTCAGAATACGTTTCGGGTGTATCTAAATAAATTCGGGCAAAAGAAACCTTCTCTAAATCTCCCAAATAGCTCATCATTTCTGATTTTAATGTCTCAAAAACATCGATATGCGCAGTCGAATTACTTTGACCAACGTGAAGAAATACTATTTCTGGTGAGAATGCACTTATAAAATCTTTCACTTGTAAAAAGGAAAGTTTATTGTTTTTGGTGTAGTCCCAAGCAAAGACCATTTTTTTGATTTCTTTGTACTGAACGCCTTCAGGAATTAACAAAACAGGGCATTTTGTTTTTTTAATAACATGGTATGAATTTGTCCCAAAAATAAATTCAAACACATCATCGGCACCATTTGTGCCCATTACAATTATAGTATCTTCAGATGATTGATCAGAAATAGCTTGTTCTAATTCTTCATCCGAGGATTCTACACTAGAATTACAAATAATATTAAACGTCTTACTAACCTCAGTTGCTGTTCTTTTGAGAGTTTCTGAAAGTTTTAACATATTTTGACTAGCAATTACTGGGGAAACTGTATCTGTAGCATAGATTAATTGAGC
Organism: Flavobacteriales bacterium; assembly: GCA_947380375.1. GTDB lineage: Bacteria > Bacteroidota > Bacteroidia > Flavobacteriales_D > Crocinitomicaceae > CAIUKX01. The sequence goes on along the minus strand of CANCQX010000051.1, from coordinate 15,331 downwards.
ATGAAACAATTCTAATTCAGCACCCATTTTTTGAGCAAGTTTTGCAGCATATTCAACTGCATTGTTTGCTGTTGAGGTAAAATCCGTTGGACAAATAATTTTTTTCATAATTTTCACTATTAAATTGTAAATGAATTAACGTTTATTTTATTTCTTTTGATGAAAAACAATAAGAGGAATCGAAGTATGATAGGCAAGTTTTTTAGTAAGACTACCTCTAAAAATTCTCTCAAATAAATTACCTTTTCTAGCAGATAATGCAAGTAAATTAATTGCTTCTTTCTTAATGTATTGTTCTAATTTATTTTCTACGTCTTCACCAAATAACAATTGGTATGAAATTGCTTTGTAAGTGATTTTATGTTTCACTTTTTTAGAAAATTTTTCAAGAAGATTTTCTTCATAAGCATATTGACATTCTCCATCTGCAATGTGAATAATTTCAATTTTTGCTTTGAATCTCTTTGTAAATTCTACTAATTTTTTCAACATAGTTATATCGCTCGAAAGGTAATTAGTAGCATAAGCCACTTTATCAATTCCTTCAAACTTTGCTTTCTCTGGTACTGCAATAACAGGACAAATTGCTTTAACAATTACTTTTGCAGTGTTACTTCCTATCAACATTTCTGCAATTCCACTTGCACCTTTTGTGCCCATCACAACTAAATCAATTTTCCTTTTCTTGACTAGAGTTAGAATCGAATCGACGACAAAACCTTCCATACTAATGGTTTCACATTTTATTTTATCGTACTTATCTGTTTTTTTAGACAACTCTGCCAAACGAGTATCAGCATCTTTTTGAATAGCCGAACTTTGCTCAACAACATATTCCATTGGGATTTCTGGACTTGTATACATTACATAAAATGAATGAAGTAGAATAATAATAGTTTCTTCATTCTGGGATAATTCAATCGCATAATCCAACGCATTTTCAGAATTCTGTGAAAAATCAATTGGCACAAGTATTTTTTTCATTTTTAAAGTTTTTTAATAAAATAGAATACGAAAGTAGGTTTAGTATAAAGTTGTTGCTATGATTAGCATCAATACACTTGTTGACAGCAATCAAAGTTTAAATATTTGATTAAATGATTGTTAAGTGTGGATAATAATCTTATAACAAGCTATTAATTCTCATTTTTTCTTCTCTTCTAGAAGGTTTACGCTTCGTTTTTACGGGATACTTTCTCATAATTGATTTAACAGCTGGATGTATATTTTTATTGATATAAAGAGGGTCATAAATATCTCCTTTTGCTGTTCCCGTCCAAATCAATTTATTACCAACTCGATCAAAAACATTTAATGTAATTGAACTCTCATAGTATTCAAATCGCTGTGTGAAAAAATTATCAGGATAACAATAAACAGAACGATTTCGGTAATAATAATCTGAAGAATAGGGGAAATAGTAAGAACTACCATAATAATATCTACACTGATAAAACGGACCAGGAAAAGTAGAATAAATAACTATTTTTTCTTTTTTATTATTATTTATTGTGATTTTAAGTAAAATATCTGGCTCCTCCAAATTAACAGTATATCCCCTTTTACTAAAACTTTGACCAAAATAATTTTTAATATTATTTCTAATAATTTCATTGTTGAAAGGAACGTTTGTGCTATCCATCTGATCTGGTAACCAAGCAAAAGTTCGATAGTTGGTATAATCTGCCTCTAAATCTGTACTTGTAATAATAGTAGAATAAGCACCACATCCTGAAAGGATTACAACTATGAATAGTAGAATAAAAACACTTAAAGAAAGTAGTTTGTTTGTCATCTTTTTAATTATTAATTAGCCTTCACCTAGAATTTTTACAGGAGTGAACACTTTTTGCTTATTCAGATTAAATGCATTAATTGCGTGTATTTCTATATGCTTTATTGCTTCAGCCACATCATCAGTGAAGAGAAAAATTTTTCTATCTTCCGAGGAAATGGTTTTTGTTTTTACCATATTATCTATATGATCAATCAATTGTTTGTGGTACTCTTTTCCCATTACTACAACTGGAAAATTTTTTGTTTTTTGTGTTTGAATTAATGTTAAGGATTCAAAAAATTCATCAAGAGTACCATATCCACCAGGCATTACGATAAAAACATAGGAGTATTTTGAAAGCAGTATTTTTCTTACGAAGAAGTAGTTAATTTCCACCCATTTATCAAGAAATTCATTCGGTTTTTGTTCTGCAAATAGAATAATATTGCACCCAACTGATTTACCTTTTGCCTCTTGAGCTCCCCGATTTGCAGCTTCCATCAAACCAGGTCCTCCACCAGTCATAACCGTAAATCCGATACGAACAAGTTCAGCACCCATTTTTTTGGTCATTTCATAGTAAGGATGCCCTTCTTTGAATCTAGCAGACCCGAAAACAGTAGCACAAGGACCTAAAAAATGAAATTTTCTAAACCCTTTTATAAATTGGAAAAGTACTTTTATAGAAAAAACAAACTCCTTATATCTCGACCTTGGTCCATCCAGAAATAGCTGTTCATCTGTACGTTTATTCTTTGTAATAATTCTCAAATCTTCTGATTTTAATGACTTATTTTTAAATAGTTAAGTCAAGTTATAACTCTTGTTAAATGTATATAATGTGAATTTTAAACTGTATGAACTTCATCATTTTACAAAATGATAGTACTCATTACTTTCGAATGAAATTTGGTAAATTTTTTAATTTCTGCCCACGATTTAGAATTAAGAATACTCTCTTTTGTACACCAAGCACGTTGAGCAACAAATACACCTAATTTAATGTAGTTTAGATTTGCTAATGAATGACTATCAGAACTAATAACAAGCTTTACTCCTGCTTTTTGAGCGAGCATTGCCAATTTATCATTTAAATCCAATCTATTTGGCTGGCCATTTATTTCAAGGACTGTTTTTGTTCTTTTGGAAGCTTCAATAACCTTTTCAAAATTTATTTCATAAGGTTCTCTTTCACCTATTAATCTTCCAGTTGGGTGACCAATGCAATGAACGAAAGGATTTTCACACGCTCGAATTATTCGTTCTGTATTATCCTGATTAAAATTAGTATGTATCGAAGCAGTTACCCAATCTAATTTTGAAAGCACCTGATCTGAAATATCCAAGTCACCATTCTTTAAGATTTCAACTTCAATTCCAGATTTAACAAATTCTTCCCCTAATTTTTTATTCATTAATTGAATAGCTTCTATCTGTTTTAAAATCTTGTCTTCATCCATTCCATTTGCAATTCGTAAAGATTTTGAATGGTCTGTTATAACAATATATTCATACGAAAAATGCGATTTAATATGATTTACTATTTCCTCTAACGTATTTACACCATCACTATCTAAAGTATGAATTTGTAAATCACCCTTCAAATCTTCAAATTGAATGATTTTTGGAATTAGGTGTTTTGAAGCTAATTCTATTTCACCTAAATCTTCACGCATTTCTGGTGGAATAAACTGAAAACCAAGTGTACTATAAATTTCTTCTTCAGTCTTACCAGCGATTTTCTTTTCAGTATCAGTACTATAAATTCCATATTCAGATATTTTATATCCCTTATCTTTAGCAATTTTACGCAAGTGTATATTGTGTTCTTTTGATCCAGTAAAATACTGCAAAGCTGCTCCCCATTCATCTTCGTTTACAATACGGAAATCTATTTGACGGTCAGAGTTTTTATGTATAATACTTATTTTGGTATTTCCTTTGAGAATTACTTTTTTAGCAAAAGCGGAAATTGTAATGGAGTCAATTACACTTTTCCTATCTTTTTCATCGCAAGTCAAAAGCACATCAAAATCTCCAATAGTTTCCTTTTTACGTCTTAAACTACCGGCTAATTCGACTTTTTTAACGTTAGGGATTTCCTTTATCCATTTTAAGATTTGTTCCCCAATTTCTAAGGCATCTGAAAGTAGCATCCTATCTTCTATCTCCTTATGGAGTTTCAATCCACGAAGCATATTTTCTACTTTTTTGTCTCCAAAACCTTTGAGTTTTCTGATTGATCCTTCTTGAAGCGCTTTAACAAGTTCTTTCTTAGTAGAAATATTTAAATCTTCATGAATTTGTTTCAATGATTGAGCTCCAAAACCGGTTATATCAATCATTTCCAATAATTCATTCGGTGAAGATTTTTTCAACGATTCATATTTTTCTATTTTCCCTGTTTTTAGATATTCCTCTATTTTTTGAGCAATTCCTTCTCCAACTCCCGGTAAATCTTCTAATGAATTATTTTTTTTATATTCTGAAATATCTTCTTGTAATGCGTTAATTACTTTGGCAACTTTTCCATAAGCTATGGATTTAAATCGATCATCACCACCTCGGTATTTATAAATAGTTGCCATATTTTTAAAAATCTGTGATAGGGTTCTATTTCTTTCTAAAGTCATATTTTTTAAATTTATAGTATATATAAAAAGCGTCCTGTAGAATTACAGGACGCTTTCGCAGGCAATCAAAAACTATTTAAATATTATTTAATAATTCTTAATTTTTTAATCACTTCTTTTTTATTCGATTGAATTTTCACGAAGTACATACCTTGATCAAAAGTTGAAGTATTGATTTGAACTTTTGAATCTTTAAACTCACTTGAAAAAGCAACTTTTCCAAGAGGATCTACTACTTCAATTTTATCGATGTTAAATCCGTCCACTTTGATCACTACATAATCATTTGCAGGATTTGGATAAACTAAAAACTCACTATTAGCATCTTCTAAAACTGAAATACCAGCCGTAGTAGTTACTTCAAAAGTTGAAGAAGCTGAACAATTATTAGCATCCGTAACAACCACTGTATAAACTCCTTCAGCTAAATTTGATAAATCTTCAGTTATTTTACTCGTTGACCATAAGTATGAATAACTTCCAACACCACCTGTTGTAGTAACATCTATAGAACCATTTTGTGAATTTACAGCATTCGTAATTGTTCCATTCACAATAACAGGTAAAGCAGGTTCAGCAATTGGAAACTCCATTGAAGCAGAACATCCATTTGCATCAGTTACCGTTACAGAAAAAATTCCTTTAGCTAAATTGAAATTATCTTCTGAATTTGCTTCGTTTGACCAGTTAAATTCATATTCAGGAAAACCACCGTGAACACTCAAATCAATTACACCATTATTTCCTCCCGTACAAGTTACATTAGAAACATGACCAGTAACTGTTAATAATTCTGGTTCATAAACTGAAGCTTGAATTGCAGCCATACAATTATTCACATCTTTAATAAACACTGAATAAAGTCCACCATTTAAACCTGTAAATTCACTTGAAGTTTGATATGTTGTACCATTTAAACTATATTGCAAAGCACCTACTCCACCTAAAGCAAGAATATTTAATGTACCATCATTATCTCCTTTACAAAATACTTTTAAAGTAGAATAAGTAGCATGAATAGAACGTGGTTCAGTTATTAAAGCTGAAGAAGTTCCTAAACATCCTCCTGCATCTTTCACAGTAATCTCATAAAAATCAGCCCCTAAATTTGAAAACGTGTTACTAGATTGGTAAGTAAACCCATTATTGATACTGTAGGCTAAAGTACCTGATCCACCACCAACTAATAAACTAATAGAACCTGTATTATTTCCGTTACATAATACATTATTTATTGTATTACTAATTACAAATGCATTTGGTTCAGTAATAGATATTGAAGTATACCCAATACATCCAACTATATCTTTTACAATAACTTCGTATTCTCCAACTGATAATTTATTGAATATAGGGGAAGTTTGAAACGTTACACCATTTATTGAATAAAAAAGTGTTCCTGTTCCTCCTGTGACTGTTCCAACTGTAATCGTTCCATCATTTCCACCATGACAATTTACATTTGTATGTGTACTTGATAAAATAGAAGGACCATCTGAATCAACTACCGTTGAATTAACAACACCAACACAACCTAGTCCATCTTTTGCAAAAATAACGTAAACATCAGCAGCTAAAGCAGAAAAAGATCCTAAGCCATAAGTTCCGCCATCCATACTATACGTATATCCTGATCCTGATCCTCCTGTTGCAATTGCTAAAATACCACCGTTTGAATTACCACACGTAGAGTTGGTTGGAGTAGCAGCTAAAACAACTGCAGTTGGTTGATTTATTGCTACATTCGTAGAATAAGAACATCCATTTTCATCTTGTACAGTTACTAAATATTCTGAATTAGCTTCTAAATCACCAAAAAAACCTGAACTTTGATAACCTTCATAAGATCCAATTCCATAATGATAACCTGGTGTTCCACCAATCCCTTCTACTGTTATAGATCCATCTTGAGAACCATAACATCCTGCATCAACAACGGAAACAGAAGCAGATAAGATAGTTGGTTGAGTTAATGTAACAGAGATTGTATTTACACAACCTGCAATATCTCTAGCATAAACAGTATGAACTCCACCTTCTAAATTAGAAAAATGAGTTCCAGATTGAAAACTAATCCCATCTAAACTATATGAGATTGAACCAATTCCACCTGTAACTGAAGTAACTTCGATCTGACCATCTGCACTTTCAAAACAAGATAAATTTTCTGAAGTAGCCGTAATAACTATATGTTGTGGTTGCTCTATTGTTACCAATTGAATATCTGAACAACCTGTAGCATCTTGAACAACTACAGTATAATTTCCACTAGCAAGGTTATTAAATACACCACTTGATTGAAATGTTGTTCCACCATTAATACTGTACTTAATAGCACCTGTTCCTCCTAGTGAAGTTAAAGTAATACTTGCATCATTTCCTTCAAAACAACTAACATTTGTAGAGTTGATTAAATTAAACGCTGGACCACCTAAATCATTAACAATAACCATATTAGCCTGAGTACAACCGTTTGCATCTTTAGCAATTATTGTATACGCATTTGAAGCTAAAGCTGTAAAAGAATTATTAGATCCATAAGAACCTGAATTTAACCTATATTGCATAGGAGCAATTCCACCTGATGTTGTCACTAAAATTCCACCATCAGCATTACCACAACTTGCATTTGTAGATGTTGCAGATGTAAACTGAATTGCAGTTGGTTGAGCGATAGTAAATGCAGTAGTTTGGATACAACCGTTATCGTCTTTAACATACAAAGTACGAGTTCCTGCAAATAATCCATTAAAAGTTGCGTTTGAATTATACGAATCTCCATTTATACTATAAGTATAAGGAGCACCACCACCACTTCCAACAGCAACAACACTTCCACTATTTTCTCCAAAACAAGTAGCATTTGTAACAGATGTAGCACTTACTGCTAATCCAACAGAAATTGTTTTTGAATATGTTTTTGAACAATCAGAACTCCAACCATCAATTAACGAAGTTAAAACAACTGAATATTCTCCTGCAGTTGTATAAGTATGAGAAGGATTTTTTAAGTGAGAAACCGGAGAACCATCACCAAAATTCCAAGTATACAAATAGTTGGGACCTGTATTGTTCGCTAAATTAAACATTGGATCTGTAGTCATTTGTGTTGTATTATTGAAAGCTACTGTTCCACCTGTATTAATACAAGACGAAGCTACAGTAAACATTGGTGTATTATAATTTATCATTTTTGGATAAATATAAAAATCACCATCTTTACTAAACGAAGTCATTGCACTTGCCCAATTAAAACCTGTTGAAGTTCCTGACAAAGAAGCAAGATCTTCACCATTTCCTTCACCATTTCCTGTGTAGTTAAGTTCAAAATCGTGTCCCCATCCTGGAGAATGAACAACTTCAACTACAACTGCAAAATTTGCATTAACCGAAACCGCAGGAGAAAAACTAACATCAAATGATGGCGGACTCCAAGCATAAAAGTCTTTTAATGGAGCTGTTGCTATTGCAGAACCCGTAGGTCTGTCATTAGCATCTACATTAAAAAGACTCACTTTTAAAATTACTCCTAACCCAACAGGAACAGATCCAAAGACTCTAGCTCCACCAACTTTTCCTGGTCCCGAATAGTGGTAAGCTTGCGAAGCTTTCTCTTCATGTCCATAGGTTAACGTGTACGCACCGATTGCGCCAGTATTCTTCGAGTTTACATAGGCGACCCTGTCATCCGAACATGTCGTTTGTGCTTTTAAACTCATGAGGCCTAAAAAAAAGCCTGCTGTTGTTAAAATAAATGTTTTTTTCATAACTATATATATTTTAAAACAAAACTACCTCAGACATTGAACCAATGAAATGTTTTAGAACACAGAAACAGGTGATATAAATCATTCATAAACAATTGAATTACAAACATATATCATAATTTAAAGTTCGTATTTTAATCTCAAATTAAGTTGATATTCATCACTGTTTTGGATAAGAATTATCATTTTTCAATCAATTATTTAAACTGACTTTAGACACTTATTAAAATCAAAGATGAAGTCGACCATATTAAAGGATTTTTTATCTGAAACAGGAGATTTAACTCGTTTTACGATGAGCTTTTTCAGGGAAGCTTTTAGACCTCGGTATGAATTTTCAGAATTCTTAAAGCAATGTTATGTTATTGGAAATAAAACATTACCTCTAGTTGGAATAACTGGATTCATTATGGGTTTAGTAATCACAATTCAATCTCATCCTTCTTTAAAAGCTTTCGGTGCTGAGTCGTGGTTGCCTTCTGTAGTATCTGTTTCTTTAGTGAGAGAAATTATTCCTGTTATTACTGCCTTAATTTGTGCTGGTAAAATAGGTTCAAGTATTGGTGCCGAATTGGGATCTATGAAAGTTACCGAACAAATTGATGCAATGGAAGTTTCGGGTACCAACCCTTTCAAATACTTAGTTGTAACTAGGGTTTTTGCTGCTACGTTAATACTTCCCATTTTAGTCGTTTTAAGCGATGCCATTTCTTTATATGGTGCTTATTTAGGAATTAACCTAAAACAAGTAGTAAGTTTTGATTTATTTACAAATCAAATTTTTGAAAAACTAACATTTTCAGATGTACTACCTTCAATTATTAAATCCTATTTTTTTGGATTCTGCATTGGTATAATAGGTTGTTTTAAAGGATTTTATACCATAAATGGAACACAAGGAGTTGGAAGATCGGCAAATTCGGCGGTTGTTACTGCTACGTTTGTTGTATTTATAATTGATTTAATGGCAGCTCAAATTGCAGATATTTTTCAAATCACATAATGCAAAAGGAAGAAAATAAAATACAAGCTGTTATCCAAATCAATGATCTTAAAAAATCATTTGGTACGAATGAAGTGCTCCGGAATTTTAATTTACAGCTAAATGAAGGTGAAAATATAGTGGTACTTGGAAAATCAGGATCAGGAAAATCTGTATTAATAAAATGTATTATTGGTTTAATTAAACCAGATTCAGGAAGCATAAAAGTTTTTGGAGAAGAAGTTACAGATTTATCCCATGATAATCTAGATAAAATGAGGGTAAAAGTTGGATTTTTATTTCAGAGCAATGCTTTATATGATTCTATGACTGTGAGAGAAAATTTAGAATTTCCTCTGAGAAGACATTGGGTGCAAAAGGGAAAAGAAAATGTAAATGATCTTATTATTGAGGCCTTAAAAAACGTTGGATTGGCTGAAACAATTGATATGATGCCCTCAGAACTTTCAGGAGGAATGCGTAAAAGAATAGCATTGGCTCGAACACTGATATTAAAACCAAAAATAATTCTTTACGACGAACCAACTTCAGGACTTGACCCCATCACTGGAAAGGAAATTAGTAGATTGATGCTCGATATTCAAAAGAAATACAATACATCTTCCATCATCATTTCACACGATATGAATTGCGTTAAAATAACAGCTAATAGAATTATTTTGCTTATCGATGGCACCTGCTATGCTAGTGGAACATACGATGAATTAAAAAAATCAAGTGATAGTAAGATTAAACAATTTTTTGATTAACTAAGAGGCAATAAAATGAAAAAAGAATCGATAAATAAAGCGAAACTCGGTGCTTTTGTTTTGATAGGTACAACCTGTCTAATATTAGGACTGTACTTCATTGGTAGTAAAAAAAATATTTTTCATTCTACGATAGATGTAAGTGCAAATTTTAACAATGTAGGCGGACTTATGGAAGGAAATAATGTTCGTTTTAATGGTATAAACGTAGGAACTGTTTCTAAAGTAACCGCTATTGCAGATACACTTATTAAGGTTGACTTTACTATTGATGAAGAATCAACTAAATATATCAATAAATATGTAGTTGCATCAATAGGAACAGACGGTTTATTAGGAAATAAATTAGTCAATATAGCACCTGGTAAAAAGGGAAATCAACCATTGAAAGAGGGATTTGTTTTGCATTCTATCAATCCCGTTCAAATGGAAAGCGGATTTAGAACTTTATCCGCATCTAATGAAAATATAAAAATGATAACAAATGATATAAAAGGCATTACTGGAAAAATAAATAGTAATAATTCTATTTTAAATTTATTGACCGACAAATCTTTGTCAGACAACATTAGAAATTCTGCTGTTAATTTTAGACTTGCGAATAACAATACTGCGGTAATTACGGGTAATTTAAGCAAAATTGTACAAGATATAAAGTCGGGAAGAGGATCAGTAGGTGCATTACTAACTGACACTCTATTTTCCGGAAAATTAAATCAAACCATAGTAAATATTCAAGCAATTAGCGATTCTGTTGCTATAATATCAGGAAACTTTAAAACCATCTCCAAAAAACTAGAAAATGGGAGTATTGCTATAGGAACCTTATTAACAGATACAAGTTTTATTCAAAATGTAAATAAAAGTATGGAAAATATCAAGCAAGGTTCAAGAGGGTTTAGTGAAAATATGGAGGCTCTCAAGCACAGTCTAATTTTCAAAAAATACTTCAAGAAATTAAAAAAGGGACCGAAGCCCCTTGAATAATCTATATTATTATTTTTTATTTAAAAAGACATATTAAGTAGTAAAATCCAGCTGCTAAACCTGCGCTTACTGGTATTGTAAGTACCCAAGCCCAAAGCAAACCGATAGTTACACCCCAACGAACAGCACTTAAACGTTTTGTAGCACCAACACCGATAATAGAACCAGTAATCGTGTGTGTTGTAGAAACAGGAATACCTAAATTACTAACAACAAATAAAGTTAGAGCTCCTGCAGTTTCAGCACAAACCCCCTCTAATGCAGTTACTTTTGTAATTTTAGAACCCATTGTTTTAACAATTTTCCAGCCGCCAAACAATGTTCCAATAGCAATCATAAAATAACAACCAAAAGCAATCCAGAAAGGCATTGTATCAGAATTAACTTTTGTTTTTATTTTATATCCCTCTTTTAATTCCCCTTTTTTAATGTAATGAGCAAATATACCTGCATTTGAATACTTCTTATTTAATTCTTTGTCAATGAATATTTTTTCATTTGTATTTGCGTCGAAAATATCATCCCCTTTTGTGAAAATTAACAACTTTTTCAACTCTTTTTCAAGTTTAGAAAAATCGCCAAATAAAGCAGCACTAGAATAAGAAGGATTTAATTTATCTTCTTTAAAAATTATTTCTTGCGTTTTTGCATCTAAGATATTATCTCCTTCTGAATAAACTAAAACAGAATCAATTTTAGCAAACTCAGGTTTGAATTTGTCTTTTTTTCCTTCTGCATTGCTGTATTCAATTTGCATCAACTCTGAAATCTTAAAGTTCTCATTTACCTTTACATTGTGCTCTGGATTACGAGCATAATTACCATACACCATTAAGGCTGCACAAATAATACCCATCACTTTTTGAGAATCAGCACCACCATGACCTAAAGAAAAAGCTGCTGAAGAAAGTAATTGCAAACGTTTGTACATATTAGATTCTTTCAAAGCTGTTTGTTTTCTTCCATGAAAAATCATGTAATACAAATAAGCCAAAATGAAGATTAGCAACATCACCAAAACTATGTTCATCATTATCGGTTTCATATCCATGTATTCTACCATATAATTCATAACATAATACAATCCAATAGAGCCGCCTAGAATAATGAAGAATTTTAAGAACACTTTTCTACTCATTGTAACCAAAGCGATAACAAATGCAATAAAACCACCAATTAAAGGTGCTAGAAAAATAAAAGCAATTATTTTTAAAATTTCACTTGTTTCAATTACTGAAAAACCTCCATGTGCAACAGCTGCGCCAGCAAATCCTCCAATTAAAGTATGAGAAGAAGAAGATGGAATACCTAATTTCCAAGTAAATAGATTCCAAACAGTTGCAGCTAATAATCCAGCTAAAATCACCCATAAATCAATAGCATTATTATCAACCGTTTTGGCTACTGTATTTCCAACACTCATGTCAAAAACCCAAAAAGCTATGATATTAAAAGTTGCAGCCCAAATAACTGCTTGAAATGGTGATAATACTTTCGTAGCAACAACAGTAGCAATTGAATTAGCTGCATCGTGAAATCCATTTACTAAATCAAATAAAAGAGCAATCGCAATGACAACTATTAATAATTCAAACATATAAAATGTATTTAATTAAGCATATTTTACAATAATAGACTCCATAACATTTCCAGCATCTTCGCATTTATCTGTTACAATTTCCATTAATTTATAAATTTCTCTTTTCTTAATAAGCGTTTTCATGTCTTGTTCATGTTCAAATAAATTTTCAATACTTAAATCAAAAATATCATCTGCTTGATTCTCAATGTTATTTATCTTAATAATACAACCCATTATTTTTTGGGTATTTTTCAAATCTCTCAATCCAGTAACAGCACTATTTACAGCTAACACTGATTCTTTAATTGCATCAGCCATTTTTTGAATCGCTTGATCTGACGGATCAATTTTATACAAATTTATTTTTTTACCCGTTGAATAAATATAATCAGCTATATCATCTAATGCAGTTGCTAAACTATGAATATCTTCTCTGTCAAAAGGTGTGATGAAATTTTGTCCCAATTCAATAAATATTTGGTGAGTCAAAAGATCATTTTTATGCTCTAATTCTTCCATTTCTTTAATTACAACAGCTCTCTTATTGAAGTCAGATTCATTAACACAAGAAACTAATTTTGTTGCAATCAATTCCAAATTTGCACTTGCATTTTCAAAAAGAGTAAAGAAAATTCTATCTTTTGGTAAAAAGAATTTTAAAATTTTAGAAGCCATAACATTTAATTTTTAGAGTTCAAATATAGAACAAAATATTTTTGTATTTATAAATACAAAAATAGTAACGTTAAGATAACATTGAATTCACTTAACATTAACTTAACACTGAAAAAATAATCAAAATACTGTGTATCATATATTTGAATTTAAAAAATGAAAGAATGTAATTCAAATTTTACTTTAAAACTAATATTAAGTTCATATTAAATTACAATGAATTAATCTATTTGGATTTTATTTTTAAAAAATAATATTACTTTTACAAAAAACTTAATATTTAAATTATTTCAAAAAAAAGATAAACCTAATTTTATAAACTCATTTTAGTGAGTACATAAAATATTAACTAACAAACTAATTTCAAAAATTCCTCATAAGTATTTTGAATTTATTGTAAAAAGATAATAAAGCGGATTCCGAAAAGCTAATAGAGTAGGAAAAAAATAATTAATTAAAAATGAATAGAATTTTTTTATTGATGGCAGTAATTACAGTGTATTCGATTCAAAGTTGTTCTAGAAACAATTTTGTTGTTGCACCACCATTCACAAACGTGAAGAAAATTACACAATTAACCAAAGGCATGACAATTGCAGAAGTAAGCACAACATTAGGTATTGATCCCTATGATGTTGTTTATACTAATGAAACTGAATCACTTTGCTACTTTAATTATAGAATTTTAGATAGAAAAATTCCAGTTTTAAACTCTATCGATAGTCAAACAGAGAGTCAAATTGATAGTTTAAATTTATCTTCTGATGTATCTCAAGTTTATGGAAAAAAGTTTTATTCTGAATGGAAAAAATTATACGTTAGTTTTAAAGAAGGTAAATTAATTAATTTTATTACATCTACAGGTTTATCAGAAGCAAATTATATTTTGTTAGTTAATGGTCAAATAAAATTATTATCTAAAAAAGATTTAGAGTTTTCTCATTTTTCGAAGCCAAATACTTTAATATATGGTGCTCCTTCAACAGGAACTGGAACTGGGGCAAATGCAACAAGTACGAATAAAGACTATGATGCAATTGAGAATTTATTATTACCATTGAATTACGATGGTACATTTAAAAAAAATACTGAATCAAAAAAGAAATTTTTTACTAAAAAATAAATCATGAAAAAATTATATAAATTATTTGTTATTACATCTATGATATTTTCACTTCAAAATGATGTATTTGGACAAACGGAATATGGCGATTATCAAAAAAATTCTAATTATAATTTAGATATTATTAATAATCGTCCATGGCAAGATTTAAGAATTAGAAAAGCAGGTACAAAGGTTATCAGTTTAATGACTTTTCTTCCAATCAATGCTCCAACAGATAATATTGAGTTGATTAATGGTGTAACTGTTGATGTTGATACCAAATATAGATTAACTGAACAATTAACTCCTAATGTAAAAAAATATATTACAGATAAAAATGTAGTTGGGGTTGGACTTTTTTACAAAAGAATTTCTCAAAGTGCTAATGGAACTATAGATACAACTTCTACTGTAGATTTATTACCAACAAAAAAATATATAAGTAGAGGTCAAGGTACATACTTAAGAGGTTCTTTTGATCACCATTTCTCAAATATTAGATATAAAAGATTTGATGTTGATTTTTATACTGGAGCTTCATTATCTTTAGGTTTTACACCTGTTAAAGATGTAAATGATGAATCAAATGATAAAGGTGATTATATTAATATAAAAACAACAACAAAAACTTTTGGTATTGGAGGAGATTTATATGGAGGTATTAATTTACAATTCAATAGATGGTCTTTTGGTGCAGAATTATTAGCATTAGGTGTTGATGTTAACTCAGGATTTGGAAAACAAAATGTTGTTTCTGAATCTAGTATTAGTGGCGTTTCTAAAACTGAAACTTTCTCTACTTATGATGCGAATCAATATACTAACATAAATGTTTCAAAATCATTAGCTAGTATGTATAGAGGAGTAAGACTTCAAGTTTCTTATTACTTCTAATAAAATTTAATTTTATTAACAAAGCCGAAGAAATTTTCTTCGGCTTTGTTGTTTGGTATAAATACTTTTTTGTTGGAAAACTCAATCAATATTAAAATTGAAATTATGAATTTAGATAATCATAATAAAACATTTTATTATTAAGCATATTTTACAAGA
>CANCQX010000050.1 GCA_947380375.1 Flavobacteriales bacterium | reverse complement strand
AACGTACAACGGCTTCAGTAGTAGCATTCGTAGAAGGTGGTGAGCGTAAAGTTGGTGATCCAGCTAAACGTCAAGCAATCACTAATCCTACAAAAACTATTTCTTCAATTAAACGTTTCATGGGATCTTCATTCGATGATACTAAAGCTGAGGCAAAAAGAGTTCCTTATAAAATTGTAAAAGGTGATAACAATTCTCCACGTGTTGAGATTGATGACCGTACATATACTCCACAAGAAATTTCAGCTATCATTCTTCAAAAAATGAAAAAAACAGCTGAAGATTATTTAGGTCATGAAGTTACAGAAGCTGTTGTTACTGTACCTGCATACTTTAATGATGCTCAACGTCAGGCTACGAAAGAAGCGGGTGAAATTGCTGGATTAACAATCAAAAGAATTATTAATGAGCCAACTGCTGCTGCGTTAGCTTACGGTTTAGATAAAAAAGGTGTTGATCAAAAAATCGTTGTTTTCGATTTCGGTGGTGGTACGCATGATGTATCTATCTTAGAATTAGGAGATGGTGTATTTGAAGTTCTTTCAACTGATGGAGATACTCATTTAGGTGGTGATGATGTTGATAATGCAATCATTGATTGGTTAGCTGCTGAATTCAAATCAGATGAAGGTATCGATTTGACATTAGATCCAATGGCTCTTCAAAGATTGAAAGAAGCTGCAGAAAAAGCTAAAATTGAGCTTTCTTCTACAACGTCTACTGAAATCAATTTGCCATACATTATGCCAGTTGATGGTATTCCTAAACATTTAGTAAGAACTTTACAACGTTCTAAATTTGAACAATTAATAGCTTCAATCGTTGAACGTACTATTGCTCCTTGTCGTTCTGCTCTTAAAAGTGCAGGTCTTACAACTGCTGATATTAATGAAGTTATTTTAGTTGGTGGATCTACTCGTATTCCTGTTATTCAAGATGCAGTTGAGCGTTTCTTCGGAAAATCACCTTCTAAAGGAGTTAATCCTGATGAAGTTGTTGCTATTGGTGCAGCTATTCAAGGTGGTGTATTAACAGGTGAAGTGAAAGATGTTCTTTTATTAGATGTTATTCCATTATCAGTTGGTATTGAAACTATGGGTGGTGTTTTTACTAAATTAATTGAAGCAAATACAACTATCCCAACAAAAAAATCTGAGACTTTCTCTACAGCGTCTGATAACCAACCATCTGTTGATATCAATGTATTGCAAGGAGAGCGTCCTATGGCTATTGATAACAAAGCACTTGGTCGTTTTCAATTGACTGATATTCCGCCAGCACAAAGAGGTGTTCCTCAAATCGAAGTTACTTTCGATATTGATGCGAATGGTATTATGCACATTTCTGCTTTAGATAAAGGTACTGGAGCTAAACAATCAATTAAAATTGAAGGTTCTTCAGGTCTATCTGCAGAGGAAATTGAAAGAATGAAAGCTGAAGCTTTAGCTAATGCTGATTCTGATAACAAACGTAAAGGTGAAGTTGAATCTTTAAATAAAGCAGATTCTTTAATTTTCCAAACTGAGCGTCAATTAAAAGAATACGGTGATAAATTACCAGCTGATAAAAAACAACAAATTGAAGATGCTTTAAATGCATTGAAATTGGAGTTTGAAGCTCAAAACTATGCTAATCTTGATGCTGCAAGTGAAAAATTGAATACAATTTTCCAAGCTGCTTCTGAAGATATGTACAAAGCTGGAAACGGTGGTGCTCAAGGTGGTACTAGCGATGCTGGAACTACAAATAATCCTCAAGATGAAGTTACTGATGTTGACTTCGAAGAGGTAGTTGAAGATAAAGAGAAAAAATAATTTCTTATATTGATTTAAAAACGGTCGTTTCATTTATGAAGCGACCGTTTTTTTTATAATTTACTTTTTAAATTTTTATTAAATTTCAATTTAATTTGGTTGTTGATAAAAATTAAAAATGAAATTAAAATCATAAAATTTCTAAAAAAATAATCTTACTTTTAACCAAATGAATAATACGTTAAAAAATGAATAAAGGAGTTGTAAAGTTTTATAATGAAACAAAAGGATTTGGTTTCATAAAAGAAGAAGGTACTGATAAAGAGTATTTTGTACACGTTTCAGGATTGATTAATAAAATCAAAGATAACGATGAAGTTATTTTCGATCTTGAAGAAGGAAAAAAAGGAATTAATGCAGTTAATGTGAAAATCGCTTAATTTATTTATTTAAATTATTTCATTACTGTTAAAATTTATAAAAGAGCCTTGAATTTTCGGGCTCTTTTTTAGCAAAAGTGCTAAAGTTTCCAAAGGAAATCTTATTTTTGGTAATTAATTTTAAAACCAAGAATGAAAGCACTTTATTTAAAAGAAATACGAAGCTTCCTAAGTTCTATAATTGGGTATATTTTCATCTTAATTTATTTGATAGCCTCAGGGTTATTTCATTGGATTATTTCATATAATACCAATCTATTAGAAGGAACTGAAGCAGATTTAATACCTTTTTTCAATTTATCTCCCGTCATTTTTTTAATTTTAATTCCTGCAATTACTATGAGATCTATTGCGGAAGAAAGAAGAACAGGAACTATTGAATTATTATTTACTCGACCTATTTCTGATTTAAAAATTTTATTAGCTAAATATTTTGCAGGAGTAACACTTTTGATAATAGCAATCATTCCTACATTCGTTTATTACATTTCAATGTATAACCTTGGAAATCCAATTGGTATAATTGATGGAGGAGCTACTTTAACCTCTTATTTAGGATTAATTTTGTTAGGATCTACATTTGTTGCTATTGGAATTTTCGCATCCTCTATTACCAATAGTCAAATAGTTGCATTTATTTTAGGCATGTTTCTTTGTTGGATTTTTTATGATGGATTAACATTGATTGGATCATTCAATTTAATGGGAAGTTTCGATTCCGTTATACAGTACTCAGGAATGTCTTATCATTATGATGCAATCAAACGTGGAGTAATAGATTCAAGTGATATTATTTATTTTATTTCGATTATCACTTTATTTATTTATGCTGCTCTTACAGTCATTAAAACTTTAAAAAAATAAAAAATGTCTGAAAAGAAAATGATTATGAAAGGTATGTACAATTGGACTTTTTTAGCAATTGTAATAGCTGCAATTGTCTTAATAAATATAATAAGTTCATTTGTAAGTAAAAGATGGGATGTTACTGAAGATCAAAGGTATTCACTTTCAGAAGGTACGATAGATTTTCTTTCAAATAAAAAAAGTTTTAAAAATAGAATTAGTATTCGAATATATTTTGATGGTAATCTCCCTTCAGAATTAAAACATTTTAGAAATTCTATTGAAGATAAGTTAAAAGAATTTAAAGAATATGCTGGAAAAAGAATTGAATTTCAATTCATAAATCCAATGACTGGAACTGAATCCGAACAACAAATGTTGCATGAAACATTGTATGCAAAAGGTAAAGGAATAATGCCTATGGATGTTGTTTATACAAAAGATGGTTCACAGAATCAATTATTATTATGGCCTGGTGCTATAATTGATTATGAAGGTACAACAGCAAATACGATCCAATTTTTGCCAGGTACACCTCCTGGAAAACCTTATACTTTACAAGGTATGACTGAAATGATTCAAAATTCCATTAATAACTTGGAATATATGTTAATCAGTTCATTAAGAAGGGCTACTCAAGAATCAAAACCTCGAATAGCATTTCTTCAAGGTCACGGAGAATTGAAATATAGCCAAACTCAAAGGGCAAGGGCATTAATTTCACCTTATTATTCATTGACAGATATTACAATTAATGATTCTGTATCAGCTTTAGATAATGTAGATGGTTTAATAATTGCTAGACCTCGATCTACTTTTTCAGAGAAAGATCTATATATTATAGATCAATTTGTTATGAGAGGTGGAAGATTAATGTGCTTCATTGATGCATTAAGAATTGATGAAGATACTTTAAATGCTAAAGGTGCAACTCACAGTACAAGATATAACTTAGGGATTGATCGAATGTTATTTGATTATGGTTTAAAGCTAAATGATAATTATGTAATTGATGCTCAATGTGCGCCAAAAGTTGTTCCATTAGCTAAACAATCTTTAATTCCTTGGTTTTTTCACGTTTTAGCCACACCAAGTAAGCATCCTATAGCTAGAAACTTAGAATTTGTTTCTCTTAAATATGCTTCAGAAGTTCAATTTGTAGGTAATAATAAAAATGTTTTAACTCCAATTTTAACCTCTTCATCCAATTCTACTCGAACAGGAATGGCCCCGATGGTTAATTTAGGAATAGCACTTAACTATGGGAAAAATCCTGAATTGGTTCCAAATCCTACTGATAAATCAAACCAAATATGTTTAGCTGGATTAGCTGAGGGATCTTTCGAATCTCATTACAAAAATAGAATTGTAGATGAATATGCAAATAATCCCATAGCAAAGTTTAAAGAGAGAAGTACTGAGGAAGGAAAAGTACTTTTAGTTGGTAATGGTAGATTTCTAGAAAATAAGTTCGATTCAATGCCGAGTAGGGATGGGAAAAGCATGATGTATCGCCCCACGCAAATTAATGACCTACGTTTTGAACCAAAACTTGCTGAAATTGGTTTACAACATTCATTCGGAAATCAAGAATTTATTCAGAATCTAGTGGATTATATGATGGGGGAAAATTCGGTTATTGACATCCGTAGTCGTCAGATTGATGTTCATGGAATAAATAATGAAAAAATTAAAGCAGATGCAGGTTTTTATAAAATAATGAATTTATTAATTCCTTGTGGAATAATTCTACTTTTAGCATTTGTGATGCATTATTTAAGAAAACGAAAATATTCTCGTTAAAAATATAGATATGAAAAAAAAAATAATTCTTATTGTTGCTCTTTTTGTTCTATTCTTTTTAGGGTGGACAACATATAAATTGATGAATTCTAGCAATATTTCGGATTCTGAATTAATTGCTTTTAATATTGAAAACATTGAAACAATAGATAGAATAAAACTTTCTGATTCGTTTGGTTATAAAATGGATATAATTAAAAAAGGCAATAACTGGGAAGAGCGTAAAGGGGCATGTATTCAACAAGAAGGAGTAGCTTTTATGATTGAAGCCTTCAAGAATATTGAATTCAAAGGTTATTTACCTGAAAAATCTAGAGCTCTTCAAATAAAAATGATGTCGGCTCAACATACAAAAGTTGAAATTTTTCAAAATGGAGAATGGGTAAAAACTTGGTATATAGGCTCCGCTTCACAAGACCACTATGGGCAAGTAATGTTATTGGATTCTGAAGAATTTGGAAAAAGTGATTTACCGGTTATTATGAAAATTAAAGGTTTAAACGGGATTATTGAACCACGTTTTTTTGCAGATTCAAGAAAATGGATGTGTACAAAAATCTTTGCTCTTCCAATAAGCGAAATTTCAAAAGTTGATGTAAAATACATCAAAGAACCTTCAAGAAGCTTTAGCGTTTATAAAAAAGGAGCAAAACTTGATGTATTTCAGCAAAATAAAAAATTAGACAAAGTCGATACTTCGATGATTTTTGCCTATTTAAATAATTTTAAAAAAATACATTTTGAAGGACCAAACTACGAATTGAATAAAAAACAACTAGAAAGTCTAAAAAAATCTACTCCTTTTGCTACACTCACACTTACAGAAACAAACAAACGCAAAACCAAACTTCGAATGTTTAAAATTAAAACAAATGAACCGCAACAAAATGAGTTTGGAATAATGGAAGATGCTGATATGGATAATTTTTGGTGTGAATTACCTAATGGAGAAATTGTTAAATGCCAATACTTTGCTCTAAACCCTATTCTACTTGGTCATATTTATTTTCCATTGGTATTAGATAAGAGCCTGAATTAAAACGCCAAAATCATAAATTTATTAAATTCTATCTAAAACATACTCAATTAGATTTTTCATTTCATTTTCAAAACCTTTTGTAAATTCATTTTTAGGCCTATTTGCGACACCTAAACAGATTGTAGCACAGTTATGACCTAATTCTTTTCCTAAGGCAAATAAAGCAGAACTTTCCATTTCAAAGTTGGATATTTTATGTCCATCAAACTGAAAAGAACTTAATTTATGATTCATTTCTATTGTTCTTAATCCAAGTCTTAATGAACGGCCTTGTGGACCATAAAATCCGCTACTTGTAACCGTTATTCCTTTTTTTGTTTTTTCAGAAGATAATTTATCAAAAAGTTTACCTGAAGATTTTGATAAATAAGGTTGAATTTCTTTTGGTAATTGTAGGTGAGAAGTTATTTTTTTACATATTAATAATTCCTCTGAAGAATAAGAAATAGGATAAAAATGGGCAACGTTATCTAGTCCATATGCAAAAGTTGATAAAATGAATGAATGCAGTGGGATTTCGGTTTGAAGAATTCCACAAGTACCTATTCTAACAATTTCTAACGATGTTTTAAATTCTTTTTCGATACGACTCACTAAATCTATGTTTTTGAGTGCATCTAATTCATTTATAACAATATCTATATTATCTGTTCCAATTCCTGTTGAAATTATTGAAATTCTTTTATTCTTATATTTCCCAGTAATTACATGGAATTCTCTATGAATTGAAGAGTGCTCAATTTCTTCTAAAAAAAGACCTATTATACTTACACGATCTTGATCTCCAACTAGAATTATTTTATCAGAAAGATTTTCAGGTAAAATACCTAAATGATAAACTTGTCCTTTATCATTTAAAACTAATTCTGATTCTGGAAAATAAGTCATATAAATGATTTAAAAAGGTTAAAATTCAATATCTAAATTAAAAATCTTCTTAAACGTATGTAAATTTAAGTTTTTCTTGGCCATCGATTCAAAACGATCTTTACCAGTCAAAAATTTAATTTGAGATTCTTGATCAGTTGATAAAATAAAATCTAATGATATATTAAAATTTTTCAATTCATGTCTCAAAAAACCTATTAAATCATTGAGATGTGGAGTAATGTAATCTATTTGAACTTGATTATCGACATCCATTGTAAAGCAAACATCATCCTTTATTTTTGGATCACGTTTTATCATTGCATTATAAAATGTTTCCATTCCTTTTGCTTTCATATCATGAGCATAACGTCTCCAAACCATTTTAACCTGATCAAAATTAAATTTCTCAAAAGGTAGTTCTTTGCTCAATAAAACTCCATTCTCAGAGATTACTTTAACAGGTTCAAGTATTTTCTTGATTGACAAATTGGATGTATTTAATTGTCCTGTAGGAACATTAAGCACTTTAGCCTCAATTTTAGTTAAATTTGAAACAGATGGAGCAGTTGTTTTTGTAACGTTAATCTTAGCTATGACGTCATTTAATAGTTGTTCGGGAAAGGGAATAATTGAAACAGGGTCAGTTAATCGTTTTTTTTTTCGAACTCTTTTTGAATGGAGCACAATTGCATTAAAGCCATTTCAACCAAGAGTCGAGGATTTTTTGCTGATTTATAATCAACATCTGTCTTACTTAAAACTCCTAAAGCACGAAGTAGCTGATTTCCATCAATTTGTTTTGATTGATCGATATAACGTTGCTCAATCGTTTCTCCAGCCTCTAACAGTTTAGCTGTTCTAATATCTTTACAAACTAATAAATTTCTATAATGATCTGATAATCCAACTATAAAATTATGTGGGTCAAATCCTTTTTCAATAATATCGTTTAGTAATAAAAGAGAATTGGGTATATCCTCTTTTTGAGAACTTTCAACAATTCTGAAGTAATAATCGTAATCAAGGATGTTTAAATTATCAATAACATTTTGATAAGTTAAATTATTACCTGCAAAAGTTACGATTTGATCAAAAATTGAAAGCGCATCCCTTAAAGCTCCATCTGCTTTTTGAGCAATTAAATGGAGAGCTTCAGAATCTGCACTTATTTGTTCTTTAACAGCGATTGAAGCTAAATGATCTGCAATATCAACAACCTTAATTCTGCTAAAATCGAATATTTGGCAACGGGATAATATTGTAGGAATTATTTTATGCTTTTCTGTAGTTGCTAAAATAAAAATTGCATGTTTTGGGGGTTCTTCTAATGTTTTTAAGAAAGCATTAAAAGCTGATGTTGACAACATGTGAACCTCGTCAATAATGTATACTTTATGTGTTCCTAATTGAGGAGCTATTCGAACCTGATCTATTAAACTTCTAATATCATCAACTGAATTGTTTGAGGCTCCATCTAATTCATATACATTTAAAGATGCACCTGAATTGAATGATTCGCAAGATTCACATTTATCGCAAGCCTCTATTAATTCTGTTTTATTAAAACAGTTGATAGTTTTAGCTAAAATACGAGCTGTTGTGGTTTTACCAACACCTCTAGAACCACAAAATAAAAAAGCTTGTGCTAAATGGTCATTTTTTATAGCATTTTTCAACGTTGATGTTATAGACTTCTGTCCCACAACCGTATCAAAAGTTTGGGGTCTATACTTACGCGCTGAAACTACAAAATCACTCATATCACAAAGTTAATATTTTTTTTGAGTTTATAAAAACATGTTAATAAAAAACTAAAACAACTAAATTGTTTATCGTAAAATAAGTATTTAAATATTTGGTATTTAGCTTTTTGTATTGTTTATTTTTTTGAAAACATGTATGTTTAGAAATAAAGTAAAATTTAGATAGTTCAATACGTTCATTATAGAAAATTGTGTCTACATTTGTTTTTTAACGGATTGAATAGAAATATAAATACATTTATATGAATTTTATAGTATCGAGCACTACACTTTTACGTCATTTACAAAGTATATCTGGAGTTTTAGCGACTAGTAACACACTTCCAATATTAGATAATTTTTTGTTTGAAATAAACGATGGAAATCTTTCAGTATCAGCTTCTGATCTTGAGACGACTATGAGAACACATCTAGATGTTGAAGCTAAAGAATCTGGTAAAATTGCAATTCCAGCAAAATTATTATTAGAAGTTTTAAAAAACTTACCAGATCAACCTTGTGCTTTTATAGTTGACATGAATAATTTTGGAATTGAAATTGCTTATGATAATGGTAAATCTAAAATGGTCGGTTACAGTGGTGACGATTATCCAAAGACACCTAATTTTACGTCAAGTAATTCATTGAAAATTGCTGGAGAAATAATTTCAAAAGCTATAAATAAAACAATTTTTGCTACAGGTAATGATGATCTACGTCCTGTAATGAGTGGTGTTTTTTGTCAGATTACTCCAGAAGAAATTACATTTGTTGCAACCGATGCTCACAAATTGGTTCGTTATAGACGAACAGATTCTCAAGCTACAGGAAGCTCATCTTTTATTTTACCCAAGAAACCTTTAAACTTATTGAAATCGAACATACGTGGTGATGAAGAAGTTCTTGTTGAATACGATGAATCAAATGTCATTTTCACTTTCAATGATATAGTTCTTGTTTGTAGATTAATTGATGGTAAATACCCTAACTACGAAGCAGTAATACCTAAAGAGAACCCAAATATATTGACTATTGATCGTGCTCAATTTTTAAGTTCAATTAAACGTGTATCTATTTTTGCAAATAAAACGACTCACCAAATTAAACTTAAGTTAACCGGTTCAGAATTAGCTTTGTCAGCTGAAGATATTGATTTTTCGAATGAATCGAATGAGAGATTAACTTGTAACTACGATGGAGATGATATGGAAATTGGTTTTAATTCCCGTTTTTTAATGGAAATGCTTAATAATATGGATACAGCTGAAATTCGATTAGAGATGAGTGATCCAAGTAGAGCAGGTTTGTTAACTCCAGGTACTAAAGATAACGAGCACGAAGATGTATTAATGTTAGTAATGCCAGTGATGTTAAATCGTTAATTTTTAAAACATAAAATAGTAAAACCGCATTTTAAATGCGGTTTTTTTTTGCAATTAAAAATAGTTTAATGTTTTAAATATTGATTTACAATTGCTTACAGTCTCATGTAACTTTAATATTAACAGTACATTATATCAATATGAAACTATTTACCATAATTAATTTAAACATAATAATACCGTAATTTCATTACAATTGATAATCTCTAATATTGTATTCAGAATTGCTTTTACGTTGAAAGCATTTAGTTTATACTATGAGAAAAAGAATAATTTTAATTTTCAATTTAGTTTGTTTATCAGGCTTTTCACAGAATGGTTTAGAAAACATTATTGTTGAGAAATATTATGTTTCTGATGCAAATGATACAAGTGCAAATAAGTTTGGAGGTAAACTCCCTGTTGGATCTACAACTTTTAGAATATATGCAGATTTGCTTCCTGGATATCGTTTTCAAGCAGCTTATGGAAGTTCGAGTCATGATTTAAGGATAGAATCGACTAGTAATTTTTATAATAATGCTGAAATAGGAGATATAATCGCAAATGTCATACCTTACAAAGCGCTTCACAAAAATACAACTATGTTAGATTCTTGGTTGTCCGTAGGTGCTGGAGCTGAAGATTGTTTTGGAATTCTTAAACAAGATGATGACTCCCTTTCTACAATTGAGCATGTTAAAGTATTAAAGAATAAAAACAAAAAAGTTGGTATTCCTTTAACTAAAAGCGATGGATTAAGAAATTCAGTAAATGTACCTCGACCAACTATTTTTGGAATAGATAATGAAATAAATATTTTTAAAGCTACAACTGAAGGTAGGCTTTTTTTAGTTAAAAATGGTGCATGGGCATGTTTGGGTAAAGGTTCTATCGGACCTGATTCATTAACTAATAATAGAATTTTAATTGCTCAATTAACCACTGATGGAGGTTTAGAATTCGAATTAAACATACAGATTGGAACACCTGAAGGAAAATCACAGCGTTTTGTTGCGAAGAATCCAGTTGAAAATGAGATTTTATTGAGTTGTTTGAACTACTCAACCAAAGATTTCAAAAGAAAGAAAAAGAAAATTAAAAATAATAATAATAATAATAATCTACAATCTATCAACAATTAAAAACGTTTTAAATTAAGAAAATTATGAAAAAAATTACTCTATTATTAGGTGTATTTATGGCAACTACTTTTGCTAAAGCGCAGGGACTTGAAGGTATTGTTGTAGAGAAATATTACAAAGCAAATGCAGAAGATTCTATAAATGCTAAAATAAATGCTGAATCAAATGGTCTTGTTTCATCCTTAGAAGTTGGTTCAATTACCTATAGAGTGTATGCAGATATGGCACCAGGATATAAATTTATGGCATGTTATGGAAATTCAGATCATCAATTGAAAATTTCTTCTACAAAAGATTTTTATAATGATCCAAATAATGGTGTAAAAACTTATAATGGTATAAGTATAAATAACCTCAAAAAAAACACTACTATGATAGATTCTTATTTGTCAGTTGGTGGAGTTGCTGCAGGTAAAATTGCGGTTTTAAAAACAGAAGATAACGATGGTTCGGTTGGAAATAGTCAATCAATTTTAGCAAATACATTAGGAGGTGATTTTGGATTACCAATTAATGGTACAAATGCTGAAGACGGAATGATTTCTGGTTCTCCTGTTGATTTAACTTTATTATTAAATCCAGGTGAAAACATAGATTTATTTGATCAAGTACCAGGTAAATCTTTTATTACTAAAAATAGCACTTTTAGTTCTTTAGGTGGTTCTGTAGGGGCGACAACAAGTAATATGGTGTTATTAGGACAATTTACAACAAAAGGAGATTTTAATTTTGAATTAAATGTTCAAATTCAAAATACAACAACCTTGGAAACAGAAAGGTATGTTGCAAATAATCCAAAAACCGTTGTGATATCAAGTACTGAAACTATTCTAGAGAAAACTTTACCAAGTTTAACAGGTAATTTTTTATCTCCAACACCAACACCACCTATTAATACTTCAGGTTTGACTAAAATTGATTTACAAAATTCATCAGTATCAATCTATCCGAATCCTGTGAATGATATGTTATCTATTAACATTGTAAATGCGAAAGAATTTGGTAATAATTTTTATACTATTCAAGATATTACTGGAACAAAAGTTTCAACTCATAATTTAGATGTTACTTCAAAAGAATACACGAAAAAAGTAGATGTTTCTTCTTTACCAACTGGTGTGTATTTCGTAACAGTTTCATTAGATAATACTGTAATTACTTCAAAAATAGTTAAACAGTAATTAATACTATTTAGAAAATTTCTCAAGATAGTTTACTTACTATTTTGAGAAATTATCTTGTTGATAATGTATTTGTTTTAAATAGAGTTTTTTAGATTTTGATAGTTAGTTCGATGAGAAATTTGTATTCGTTATTACTTATATTAGTTTTTACTTCAATTTATTCTTTTGGACAAGGAATAGTTCGAGGAAAAATTATGGATGAACATGGACAAGGAGTTTATGGCGCTAAAATTTATATTAATACAGTTAAACAATTTGGTGGCACATCAGATTTAGATGGAAATTACTCCGTTAATTTAAAAGAGTATGAATCTTTGTTAATCATAGGTTTTTTTGGATATGATACAATACAAGAATCTTTTATAATTAAGAATAATGAAATTTATGAAAAGAATTTTTTATTAACGCCTGGTAATGTTACTCTTACAGAAGTGAAAGTGGTTTCCAAGGTTAAAAAATCGAATGATAATTACATGGACAAATTGAAAGTCAATTCGGCAACAACGATTGATTTTATTTCTTCAGAAACAATGAAAAAAACAGGAGATCCAAACGTTTCGGCTGCTGTTGCTCGTGTTTCAGGTGTATCAACTAATGGTAATGGTTTTATTACTGTTAGAGGAATTGGAGATAGATACGTTAAAACAACGTTGAATGGTTCTCGAATTCCAACTTTAGACCCATTAACAAATAATATTAAATTAGATATTTTTCCAGCGAGTTTAGTCGATAATATTATTATTACAAAAACGGCAAGTCCTGATTTACCAGGAGATTTTGCAGGTGCTTATATTTCTGTAGAAACAAAAGATTATCCAAATAAATTAGAAGTAAATGTTGAAACACAATTGGGATATAATGCACAAACAACTTTTAAAGACATTATAAGTTCTCAAAGAAGCTCAACCGATTGGATGGGATTTGATAATGGTCTAAGAAATAGAAAGGATGTACCATTAGTAAGTCCAGATTTAACAATTACCACTTACGATGAAATGAAAGCGTTGGGATTAGGTAATTATTATAGTGGCATAGGAGTAAATGGTTGGATTGATGGAAGTGATCAGGGTGTTATTTATTTTAAGTTAGGTCTTGTTCAATTAGGATTACTCTCAAAAGCTCAAATAAATGATGTTGATGCTTATAATTCAGCAAAAAATCAATACACTAACGTGTATAAACCACAAGCATTTGATAAAATTAATCCTGATGGGAAAGATTATAACAACGGTTTTGCTCATAATTGGAATACAATATCTAGAAAGGCACCACTAAATTACTCACAAAGTTTTAGTGTTGGTGATCAGGTTAAATTATTTGGGAAACCATTAGGGTATTTAGTAGGGTTTAGATATAACAGTGCAGTAAGATATGATCCATGTGGTTCTTCAATTCGTTTAAGACCTAGTTTGGGAGCTGAAAGTGGATTTGAACCAGAAGTTCAAGATTCAGCAAAAGTAAGTCGACAAACGAATGGATGGAGTGGATTAATAAATTTTGCGTATAAATTAAATGATAAAAATAAGTTATCATTACTTTTTATGCCCAACTTTACTGGAACAAATGATGTTTCTAGTTATTCAACTATGCCAGATTTAAATGGATATGTTTCTGAAGGAAGAACTCAAAATATTCAATTTTACGAACAAAGAAAACAGTTAATTTATCAGTTTAAATCTGAACATTTTATTGCAAAACCTAAAATTAAAATTGATTACAATGCTTCTTATACAAGAGGGAATAGCACAGTGCCAGATTTCAAAATTACTCAATATGGTTTTACAGGTAATAGTCAAGGTTACGGAGTTTATCAATTTGCACCAACAGCAGGATTAGGTATTCATAGATATTATAGATATTTAAATGAAAACATATTAGATACTAGAATTTCTGCAGAAATGCCAATACATAAGGAGGAAACTACACTTACAAGAAAAATTAAATTTGGAGGTTCTTACCAACGAACAGATAGAAAATCGGATATGCAAGATTTTTATTTGAATGAAGGGAATTTACTCAAACATCCAAATCCTGAAAATGCTGATATTGAATCATTCTTGAATCCTGATCGTTTTATTATGAAAAATGGTATAATTGACTATTTATTTGCTAATACTAATAATAAATACGATCATACGATTGGAAATAGTAGTATAAAATCAGGTTTTTTATTATTAGATTACGAGTTAAATTCTAGCATTCGCTTTTCGGGTGGGGTAAGAGTTGAACAAGCTCAAATTTTTTCTGATGTGGAAGAATACCATCGTTTGAATTATGCAAAAAATGATTTTAGAAGAGTGAATGCTCCAGGAATGGCTTTTGCCAATGCAGCTAATTTTAATGAAATAAATGTGTTACCAAGTGCTAATTTTGTTTATAAATTAAATGAAATTAAAGGTGCAAATACAAATGTACGTTTTAATTTTAGTCAAACTGTTGCTCGACCAAGTATTCGTGAAATGAGTGATATTGCAGCTTTTGATAATGAATACCGAACATTGATTTATGGAAACTCTGAGTTAAAAGCGGCACATGTCACAAATTATGATTTTAGAACAGAATCCTATTTTAAAAATGGAGATAATATTTCTGTTAGTGTATTTTATAAAGAGTTTAAAAACCATATCGAATTAGGATTTGGAAGTGGAGGACTATCATGGGTTAATGTTGATAAATCTTCTGTAAAAGGAGTTGAATTTGAATTAAAAAAGTCAATTACTAAAATTTTTGAATTTAGAACAAACATTACCTTAGCGAAATCAGTTTCTTCTTTTATTCAACAATCTGTTGAAGTACTAGGAGGATTGAAAGTTTCTACTCCTATAGATACCATAAATCGACCAATGTTTGGACAAGCTCCTTATATTGTGAATACTATGTTGATGTACAAAGCTGATAGTTTAGGCTTAACTGCAACTATCGGATACAATGTTCAAGGGCCAAAATTAGTGATTGGTGGTATTGGTAAAATATTTGCGAACGTTTATGAAATGCCTAGAAATACAATTGATTTTAAATTAAGTAAAACACTTGGCGACCACTTTAGTATGAGTGTGCAAATACGTGATATTTTAAATGCAAAAGTTAGGAGAGCTTACAAACTTCCTACAGGATGGTCAACATATGACAGTTACAGATACGGAAGAAATTATACTTTCGGTATAGCTTATAAATTATAATTTTTTTTAATAAATTAATAATATGAAAAATAATCGTATAATTTTCTTTTTGTTTTCTATTATATTTTCATTCTCTACCTTCGGTCAAATTGAAGGTGTTCAAGTTGAAACTTATTATATTTCAGATAATGATGATTCAACGGATTTGATTGGAGGGAAAGTTGTTGCTGGATCAACGACATATAGAATATTTGTTGATTTAAAAAAAGGAAGTAAATTAAAAAAAATATATGGAGATCCAAATCACGCATTAAAGTTTTCAAGTACAGAGTTTTTTTATAATAATGTTGATGGTCAAAGTATTGCTAAAGATTTTATTAAAGGTAAATATGGTGAAGGAACAATTGCTTTAGACACTTGGTTGACATTAGGGCAAACTTCTAAAAAGCAAGGTACTAAGACCTATTTTGGAATTCCAAAAGATCAGGATACTGATGGTTCATTTATAGGTGGTGCAAATAATGACGGAGGAAGTGAAGCAATAATTGGAGGATTATTGAAAAATAAGACATCAACAATCGGTATTCCACTAACAAAGGCCGATGGTATGGATACGATGAATACTATTCCTTCTTCTTGGTTTTCATCTTTATTTGGGGATGATAACACTATTTTTGGTTCAAAAGTACAAGGTAAATCTTTTAATAGTAATTCTTATGTATTATCTAATTCTGGAGTAACAGGAGTTGATCCGGAAAAAAATCAGATTTTGGTTGCACAATTAACTACTAAAGGAGATTTAAAATTTGAGTTAAATTTTGAAGTTGATATAATAAACGAACTTGGTGTCTTTGAAACTATAAAATACGTGGCATCAGATGGTGTATTAGAAGTTGGTGAAAAATACAGTCCTTTTCTAAGTTTTCCATTTATTTGTGGGTGTTTAGATCCAAATTTTTTAGAATTTTCAACAAATTTTGCTTGTAATGATAATAGTTTGTGTAAAACACCAATTGTGATTGGATGTACAGATACGATGGCATGTAATTTTGATCCAAAAGCAAATCAAATGCTTCATAATATGTGTTGTTATCCTGGTGCTTGTGCTGATAGGGATATTGCTGTTGTTTGTCCTTCAGAAAGAGGAGCAAGTTTTGATTTTGATATACATCCTAATCCTTCTTCAGGAAGTGTTTTCTTAAATATTGAAAGTGGTTTAAATTCTGAAATAATTTATCAAGTATATAATTCTTTCGGAATTAAAGTTATTGAAAAAAATATTGGAGCTCATACAATTGTTGTAAATGAAGAAATTGATTTATCGAGTCTGAACAATGGATTGTATCATATAAGAGTTGAGATGAATGGAGTTTCAGATAGCAAGTTGTTTATTAAAGACTAATTACAATGAGAAATATAATAAAAGGTTCAATATTTTTTTTATTTACTAGTTTAATAGCTGTTGGTAGTGGTTGTAAAAAGAAATCGAAAGAAATTGCTTCGGTTATTGAAACAGGAACTTTAATGGATATTGATAGTAATATTTATAATACAGTTAAAATTGGAGATCAATGGTGGATGTCTGAAAACTTGAATACTACAAGATTTAATGATGGGACTTCAATTTTAGAAATTTCTACTTCTGTAAAAGATTCTGTGTGGGCTAAAAACTTATTGCCTGCTTTTTGCTTGATTGATAAAAGATATGGGCGATTATATAATTGGTCGGTAGTTTCAGATTCAAAAAAAATTGCACCTAAAGGATGGCATATTCCAACAGATGAAGATTGGAAAAATTTAGAAAAACATATTGGGATGTCTGTTTCTGATGCTGAAAAATTAGCTTGGAGAGGTATGAATCTAGCTGGCAAGTTATTGCCTTTAAATACGATTGGTTGGCCTAGTGTAAGTGCTGTATATGGTACAAATGATTTTGGTTTTTCTGCATTACCAGGTGGTTGTAGAGTTTTTGATGGTACTGTAAATTCAGAATCAAATACAGCTTTTTGGTGGACATCAACAGAAAATGGAATTAAAGCTTTTTACAGATATATAGATTATAATAATACTAATATTTATAGACAATCTACATATAAAGCCTATGGTTTTAGTATTAGATGTGTTAAAGATTAATTAAGAAATAATATGAAAAATTGTATTCTATTACTTTTTCTTCTTCCATTGATTTTGTTCGGACAAAATGAAGATTCTATTAAGTTTAAAAAAATTGATGTTGGGATATCCTATTCGCCAGAATATTCTTACAGAATGGTTAGTTCAAACACTGAGTCACAATTTCTTAAAAATAGTTATGATAGCCTAGAAATACCAAAATTAGGCTATACATTAGGATTTAACGGTATTTATTCTGTTAATAATAAACTAGCTTTTACAGTTGGGCTATTATTTTCTGATAAGGGAGAGAAATTCAAAACGAATATTTTGGATGCTTTTTTAAACTATAAAAATCATTACTACTATCTCGATGTTCCATTAAAATTAAAATATACAATTATTGATTCTAAAATCAAATTTTATGGAACATTAGGTGTTTCTTCAAATTTGTTTCTACAGCATCGAATTGCATATTCTTTAAGTGGATCTTCATTTTCAGATAATATTCGTGGAAATAGTACTGATATAGCTAAAGTTAATTTGGCTTTTAATGTTGGAGCAGGATTAGATTGTCCATTATCGAGTCGTTGGTTTTTTAAAGCTGAAGTAGGTTATAAACAATCATTTACATCAATGACAACAAATTCTAATTTGAAAAGATACTTGTACAGCTTTGGACCAACAGTTGGGTTGTATTACAAGTTTTAAAAAATTACTTATTTTTTTTAAAGCAAGATCAAAAGTCTTGCTTTTTTTTTGTAGTTAAAATTTAAGCTTTCAACCTATTCAGATTATTGTCAAGTTAATTCAATATGAAGGAAGAATAAGTTTTTTATAAAAAGTTAATATTTTTTATTGATTTTATATTATAATCATAATACTATCAATAATTCATCTTTACATTGAGTATCTATTTTTGTTTTCGAATTTAAACATCTGTTTACACTTAGTAAAATTAAATTATGAAAGCAAAAAAAATATTTTTAGCAATTTCCTCGGTTTTTTGTACTTTTCTCCTTTTCGGGCAAAGTTCATTCACTCCTGGTAGAATAGTTGCAGTTCAAACTAGTGGAGCTACAACAAAGTTTGGTTCAGCTGTTACACTAAAAGAGTATACAACTTCAGGATCTGCAGGTGTATCGGTTTCTTTGCCTACTACTGGAGCTAATACTATTCAAATGGCTGCTACTTTAGGTGGTTCAGAAGGGTTTTTAACCCAATCGTCAGATGGAGCAAATTTAATATTAGGTGGATATGCTACTACAGCTGATTATTCAGCTACAGATATTACGGCTTCAGCTTCAGCGTCTGTTCCTAGAGCTATTTATAAAATAGATGCAAGTGGTAATTTTTCTAAAGTATATTCTAGTACTACTTATTATAGTGCAAATGATATTCGTGGAGGTATTTCTGATGGTACAAATTATTGGACATCCGGTGCTTCAGTTGCAACCGTTGACGGGATAAACTATTTTGGACCTTCAACTGCTGCAGTTTTAGGAGGTGGTGCTACACCTATTAAAGCGTATGGTTTAAGAATCTTTAACGGTCAAATGTATTTTTCTACTCAAAAACCAGGACCTTCAAATACAGCTTCTCAATTAGGAATTTTTTCGGTTGGAACTGGTTTACCTATAAGTGGTACTCCAACACTAACACAAGTTATAAATACAGGTACAACTGTTCCAGCTGATTTTTCTTTTAACAGTTCAGGAACAATTTGTTATGTAGCAGTTAATTTAAATACTGCAGCAGGGGGGATTCAAAAATGGACAAAGTCTGGTGCAACTTGGACTCTTCAATATACTTTAGGTACTGGTGTTTCAAATATTGGAGCTTATGGTTTGGTAGTAGATTATTCAGGAGCAAATCCTGTAATTTATGCTACTACATCTGAAGCAACTGTTGGAAATAGAATCATTAAAATTACAGATACTGGGTCAGGTGCTTCAGCTTCTACTTTAGTTGCAGCAGTTACAAATGTTTGGTTTCACGGTTTAGATTTTGCACCTTGTGTAGCTCCTGCTATTACTTCAGTTACAAGTAGCCCTATTTGTGCAGGTAACACTTTAAATTTAAATTTATCAACGACTGGTACTTCTCCATTAACCTATTCTTGGTCAGGACCTAATAGTTTTACTTCATCATCTCAAAACCCTAGCATATCAAGTGCAACAACTTCTGCAACTGGCACATACTCAATCACTGTTTCTAATGGTTGTGGTTCAGCAAATTCAACTGTTACTGGGACTGTAAATACAATACCAACAGCAACTATTACTCCAAGTGGAGCAACTACTTTTTGTTCAGGTAATTCAATAACTTTAACAGCATCTGCTGGTTCTAGTTATTTATGGTCATCTGGTGAAACAACTCAAGCTATTACTGTATTAACAAGTGGTTCTTATTCAGTTACTTTAACAAACGCAAGTAATTGTTCAGCAACTTCGAGTACAACTTCTGTAACAGTTAATCCGACAGTTGTACCATTAGTAAGTATTGCTTCAGATTTAGGAACGTCAGTTTGTCCAGGCGCAACTGTAACTTTTACAGCTACACCAACAAATGGTGGAACGGCTAGCTACCAATGGAAATTAAATGGTAATAATGTAAGCACAGATAATGCAGTTTATTCAACTAATACATTACTAAATAGTGATGTAGTTTCTTGTGTTTTAACATCTTCGAATGCTTGCGCAAGTCCTTCAACTGCAACATCTAATTCTTTAACAATGGTTGTAAGTTTACCTCAACAACCAGCAGATTTTACTACAAAAAACACATTTGTTTATAAAGGAGAAATGGGAATTGCTTACACCGTTCCAAATGTATCAGGTGTAACATACAACTGGACATATAGCGGAACTGGAGCAACAATCAATGGTTCAGGAAATAGCGTAACAATTGATTTCTCTTCGATTGCAACAAGTGGAACAATAAGTGTAACTGCTTCTACTTCATGTGGTACAAGTTCAGCAAGAACAGTAGCTATCAACTTAAACAGTCCAATCGCAATACCACAAACGAAATTAGATTACTCGTTTGTAACGGTTGGTTGTAACCGAGTAGATTACACAGATACTTCAGCAACAACAGGATTAGATGTTGCAACAGGAAAAAGTACAGCCAACGTTTACCAATTAAAACGTTTATTTACAGAGATTTCACATTTAAGTCCACTGCCAAAATACCTATTCTTAACAGGAGATATTGTAATGGGGTACAAGGGAGTAGCTGATACAGCAGAATTGGTTAAACAATTAACTAGTTGGAAACAAATTTACCAATCTCACCCCTTATCATCAATGAACATCACATTGGTAGCAGTCCCTGGTAACCACGAAACACAAGTAAAAGTTTCTTCTTCAGTAAAAACATCATATATTGAAGCAGAGCGTATTTACACACGAGTAATGGCACCATATATCAATGGAAACAATGGTCCAGGTGTTGGCGGAGCAGATAATTTAGCTACAGACCAAAGCAAACTGACTTATTCATTCAACTTCGGACAAGATCACTTCATCGTATTGAATACAGATCCAACAGGACAAGACAGTAAAGTACCATTCCATTGGGTTGCGAACGATGTTCAAACAGCAAGAGCAAACAATGCACGTCATATATTTGCTTTTGGTCACAAACCAGCTTACTCTTCACCAATGAAAACGGGAGATGGATTAGAAAA
>CANCQX010000049.1 GCA_947380375.1 Flavobacteriales bacterium | reverse complement strand
ACAACCGCAACCGCAACCGCAACCGCAACCGCAACCGCAACCGCAACCGCAACCGCAACCGCAACCGCAACCGCAACCGCAACCGCAACCGCAACCGCAACCGCAATCCATCGGTCAAAATCGATATCAAAATATTGGGAAAAATTCCGTTTCATCTATCATCGGATCATATAAATCTGCTGTTACAAAACATGCACGGCGATTGGGTTATACATTTGAATGGCAAAGATTATATTATGATCATTTAATTCAAAATGAACATTCATACAATAAAATATCAAATTATATCAATAACAATGTTAAAAAATGGGATAAAGATCGGTTTTATGGAGAATAAATTTATCTTATCATTCTATCTTAAATAGAAAATTCAGAAAAATGACCCAACAGGAATTAGGAATATTCGGTGAAAATCTAGCTGTTTCTCACATTGTAAAAAAAGGCTACACAATTTTACAACGCAACTATAAATTCAATCGTAAAGAAATTGATATTATTGCAACTCATAATAATCAATTAGTTATAATAGAAGTTAAAGCGCGACAAACTGCTGAAATTGGGGAACCTTGGATGGCGGTAAATAGAGCAAAACAAAAAATCATAGTACAGGTAGCCAATCATTATGTAGTTTCTAAAAATTTAGACGTTGATACACGATTTGATATTATTTCAATTGTTCATAATTCATTCAGAACAAAAATTGAACATATTGAAGATGCTTTTTCAGCTTCTATGTAATAGTTCTACAATATCATACTCAAGCCTAAAAGTAAAATACTTCCTTCTATTAGTCCTGAATAATGAAATTCATTTCTATTTTTACTTACTGCGATAACGAGGATAATCGTATATACTATTACACTAATAAATGGAGTGTTTTTTATTAAATTTTGTTGCTGATTTATTGCAGTTAAAAAATAAATAATCAGAAATAAAACGCTTATTATTTTAGCTTTTTTAATTCCGAAGACTTGAGGTATTGTTCGTTGATTTGAATCATCGTATTTCAAATCTCTAATATCAAAAGGTATAGTAACTGCAATTATATAAAAATAGTGAGCTAAAACAAATAACCAATTTTCAAATTTAAAATTTTGTTCATTTAACAATTCGAAAATACCAATTGCCACAACCCAAATAATTGCTATTAAATGTATTTTTAGATGAGGTATGTCTCTTAAACTTTTGTCTTTAAATTTATAAACATATAGTAAGCTAATTACCATTGATATAGACAAAATAAAAACAGAAATAAATCCCCAATTATATACTTTTAAAAAGCTAACTAAACATAGAATAGAGCTACTAAAAAATAGAATACTTAGATTTTTTTTATGCGTTTGAACCCATAATATATGATTGGTAGGATTTTGAATTATTTGGTTTGATTTTATTAATCGTTGAAAATTATAAGTTAGTAATGTACTTGAGAAAACAAAACTCCCATACCAAAGTTTGTTTGGTATTTTGAGTTGGTAGCAAATTCCGTAACATAGAGTTCCGATGGAAATACTTACTAATAAATTAGAAAAAATGATGTTTTCTAATGCCTTTTTGAAAAGTATTTTCACAAAATTAATTCTAGAACTCTTTCAACAGAAATTTTCTCAATGCAGTTACAATGCTTTCTTTTTTTACAAACATCGCAATTTTCATCGTTTACAAGATTTTCAACATTTGATCCTAATGGTCTCCATCTTCCTGGATGAATTGGTTTTCTCGGAGAAAATAATCCAATAGCTTTACAATTTAAGTAACCTGCAATATGTAATGGACCAGTTGAACAAGCAACCAATGTACCACATATTGAAATAAAATTGATTAATTGGTTCAAAGTTAATTTTCCAGATGTATCAATGATATGATTGTTAAAAAGAATTTCATTTCTAAAAAGTTCGCCTTCTTTTTCGGTTCCTGTAAAGTAAACGGTATACCCTAATTTTTCGAGTTTAAGCGATAAGGATCTGTAATTTTCTAAT
Source organism: Flavobacteriales bacterium (assembly GCA_947380375.1). Lineage (GTDB taxonomy): Bacteria > Bacteroidota > Bacteroidia > Flavobacteriales_D > Crocinitomicaceae > CAIUKX01. The sequence continues at coordinate 19,165 of CANCQX010000049.1, read as the reverse complement.
CCCCACTCAATGGCACTTCCCTGTGATTTTGGATGAAGAATTATATTTTTTTCTTTATTAGTATTTAATTTTTTAGTTATAAATTCAGGGAGTTCATCTAAAGGAGCAATAAAATTAGAAGTTATCTGATTTAATTCTTCTAAAGATGGAATTTCTGATAATCCAAATGGACGTAATAATTCAAAATTTAATTGTGATTCATGCAAAAGCGATTTTTTTCGCGTAAAGTTTATTCTATGGGAACAAGTTAAAAAATGAAATGTTCTGTGTGAAGTACCAATTCTAGTTTCAATTTTTGCTTTTTTTGCTAAGGAAGCTATTTCTTTTCTAGGAAAAACATGTAAAATTATATCTGCTTTTAAATTTCTGAATGATTCTATTTTTTGACTAGTTGGTAAATTTTCAATTTCTTTCCAATCAATAAATTCGTCTACCGATGAATAACAATCAACAACAGGTTTTGTGTATAAAATTCCTAGAAATATAATATGAACTCCTTTAAAATTATTTTTAATCCAAGCACACATTGGTAATGTCAACATCACGTCACCGATACTATCAGTTCTACTGATGATAATTCTTTTATAGGTTAAATCTATGTTTTTCATTTTTTAATTTTGATTACGGATTAAATTCCGTAATTTTTTGTATTTCAAAAAAGTTGCATAAGCTGATATTCTGCAAATAGTAAAACCTTCTTTCCCATCTAAAAACCCTTTTTTGATAAAATAATCTTTAATGAATTTTACTATTGGACTAAAGATTAAAATTATAAATGGTGCTTTTTTACCTTTTTTATATTGTGCATTTGCTAGTATATTTGTAAAATAGGTTACTTGGTTGTAATGATCCTCTAAAGTATAATAACTATAATGTAATAGATCTCCTTCCAATTGTTTAATAGGTAAGTTTTTATCGTATAATTCAAATTTATCATGTGGATTATCTCCTCCCCATTTCCCTTTTCTAGAGTCCCATAAGCGTAATTTTGTATCAGGATACCAACCACAATAATGAATCCATTTCCCACAATAATTTGTAAGTCGATTCATTGAATAACCACTATGAGTCCAATTTTCTTTAATTTTTAAAATAGAAGATTTTAAAGTAGAATCTATAGCTTCATCGGCATCAAGCGATAAAATATGAGGATAGGATGCCTGTGTTATTGCCCAATTTTTTTGTTCAATATGGCCTTCAAATGCATGTTGAATAAATTTAACAGAATATTTTTGGCAAATTTCTTGGGTTTTATCATTTGAAAAAGAATCTACGATTACTATTTCATCTACTAAACCTTGAAGAGATTCAAGACATCTTTCGATATTCCTTTCCTCATTAAAAGTTATAATTACAGCTGATAACTTAACCATTTCATCTTTGTATTGAAAGTGATTTTTCTATCTATTTCTATTTTACTCTTAATTGTTGCCCAACCGTAATAATTTCTAAATTTATTCCTGGATTTAAATCCATTAATTGTTGTTGTGTAAGATTGTACTTTTGAGCAACTTTTATTCCTGTATCACCAACTTTAACTTCACAGTATTTTTTTGTTGGAATAACTGGTTTCGGTTTTTTAACTGGCACAACCGTTTTAATAACTTTTACACTATCCGAGTCTTCTAATTCTTTTATTGCGCCTTCTATTTTTAAAGCTTCATTTATTACAATTTGAGGTATTTTGAGACGTTGTCCTGTAAATAACACAGTGCTTCTCATATTGTTTGTAGTTAATATTTCATTGACTGTAACGTTGTATTTCGCTGCAATTATACCTAACCCTTCACCTCTTCTTACAGAATGGAATACATACACGATTACTGGGACAATTGGTTTTTCTTTAACAGGAATTACTTTTGGTGCTGTTACTTTTGTAGTTTTCGTTTTTACAGGTTTTGATTTATCTCCGCTAACTTTAATTGGAGATTCTATTGATAAACTATCATCTTTTATAATTGTCGAAGAGTCAAGTACCATTGGTTTAATTGGCTCTGGCAGGTATGTTTTTTTCTCTAAAGCGTATAATTCATTTTCTAACGAAACAATTTTACCAATCTCTTTTAATGGACCTGTAATACATTGATTCTGTTTTGTATATGGGATATAACCGGTTTTATAAATAGGATTTAAAGTTTGTATTTCATCAAGATCCCAACCTGTCAATTTAGAAATTGTTGACATGTGAACCCCATTTCTCAAACACATTGTATCCAATTGCCCGTAATTCCATCTCGCTTCCATCGGAACAATATTGTGCTCTGCATGGTAGGTTAATAAATAAGCTGCAGCAATAAAATTTGGAACATAACCTTGTGTTTCTAAAGGTAAAAATGGTCTAACTTCCCAATACGTTTTTTTCCCACCGGAACGTCTAATCGCTTTATTTACATTTCCAGGACCAGCATTATAAGAAGCAAGAGCTAAATTCCAATCACCGTAGATATCATGTAGTTTTTTTAAATATTGACAAGCTGCATCTGTTGCCTTTTCGGGATCCATTCTTTCATCTATATATGAATTTTCATTTAAACCATAATATAAACCAGTTCTATACATGAATTGCCATAAACCAAGAGCTCCTGCACGTGATTTTACTTGTGGACGTAATCCACTCTCAATAACTGCTAAATATTTCAGCTCAATTGGTAATCCATAATGGGCCAATTTTTCTTCAAACATTTCAAAATAAAGCGCAGATCTACCTAGTACGACACGTGCAAAACTTCTTCTTTTTTCTGCGAAAAATTTTATGGTTGCTAATGCAGGAGGAGCACAATCCAATTGGAATGGACTCATATCGTTCATTTTCTCTAATCGTTGACAATAAATAGAATCAGGAAAACGTGGTATTTGTCCAGACTCATAATTTAATGCACTAATAATAGAATCATAATTACTTTGATTAGCAAAATCTGCATAAAATGCATTCAATGACTGTTCAACAGTTAAAATGAAAGGATCATTTATTGCTGTTGATTTTTTGATTGAGTCTTTTACTTGAGACACTACCAATAAACTAATCAAATTAAAAACAATAACACCAATAAACCTTTTCATAAAATCAATACTTAAGCTATTTCTGTTAAATAGTGTGAAAAATTAAATAAATCTTTTTCCTTAAAATTATCTGCCATTACTTGGACGCCAAAAGGCATTCCATTGCTATGTTTTCCTAAAGGAAGAGATATTGCTGGATTTCCTGTAAGATTTGCATGAACAGTGAAAATATCTTGTAAATACATTTGTATTGGATCTTTAACTCCATTTAAAGGAAATGCCGTAGATGGGGTTGTTGGTAAAATCAATATATCATATTTTGACATTATTTCATTCGTTTTATCTTTCAAAATTCGACGAACTTTTAGCCCTTTTGTATAATAGGCATCGTAAAATTCATTTGATAATACAAATGTACCAGCCATTATTCTTCTTTGAACTTCTGGTCCGAAACCTTCACTTCTTGAATTTATATACGTTTGTTCAACTCCTGCCGCTATTGAACTTCTATGTCCATAATGAACCCCATCAAATCTAGATAAATTTGAAGAAGCTTCAGCTGTCGTTAAAACATAATAGGTAGGTACCATATATTGTAAATAAGGAAACGAAACATTTTCAACTTTATGTCCGTCTTCTTTTAATTTTTTAATAATAGATTCCATTTTTAGAAGTACTTCAGGATCTACTCCTTCCGTTTCTAAACTTTCAGCTAAAACAGCTATTTTAAGTTTTTCTATTTTTTCAATCGAAGTATATTTTTCTACTGGTTTTGATGATACTGTATTATCGTATTCATCTTTTCCAGCCATTATTTCTAATAATAATGCAGAATCTTCTAAACTATTTGTGATTGGTCCGATTTGATCAAACGAAGATGCATAGGCAATTAATCCAAAACGACTAATACGTCCATAACTTGGTTTTAATCCAAATGTACCGGTAAAAGATGCTGGTTGACGAATTGAACCTCCTGTATCACTTCCTAATGCAACGGTGCAAAGGTTAGCTGCAACTGCTGCTGCAGAACCACCTGATGAACCACCTGGTACTAAAGAATGATTTAAAGGGTTTTTTACTGGCCCATAAGCTGAAGTTTCATTCGAACTTCCCATTGCAAATTCATCGCAGTTTAGTCGTCCAATTATAACAGCATCTTCATCCAATAATCGTTGCACTGCAGTTCCTGTATACAATGATTCAAAACCTTCTAATATTTTTGAGGATGAAGAAACTTTATGGTCTTTATAACAAAGATTATCTTTTAATCCAATGACCATTCCTGCTAAACGTCCTGCTTTACCTTCTCGTATTTTTTCATCTACACGGATAGCTTGTTCACGAACACTTTTTTCAAACACTTCTAAAAAAGCATTTAATTCAGTTTGTTTCTCAATGTTTGTTAAGTAATACTCAACTACATCCATAACCGATTTACCCGAAGAAAGGGCAGACTTTACTTCAGCAAAAGTTTGATACATCCGTTAACTTCTTTTACGATTTTTTTTCGTCTTCTATTTTTGACTCTTCTCCTTTAGAAGCATCTTTAAATTCTTTCATGCCTTTACCAAGACCTTTCATTAATTCTGGTATTTTTTTCCCACCAAAAAGCAATAAAACGATTGCTAAAATCAATATTATTTCTGTAACGCCTAACTTTCCCATTGTAATTTGAATTTCTAATACGGTACAAAGTTACTTAAATATCATGAATTGGACGTTTTTACAATTCATTAAGTGTTAAAAAGTTAAAAAATATAGATTGTTTAAAACTTAATTTTTGAAAATAGTACTTTTCTTTTTACAAAAATTTTAAATATTTTATATAATCATTACTTTATTGAGATATTTAAATCTGATTTTAACAAAAAAAGCGCGAGTAATCGCGCTTAATTAAAAAATTAATTTTCTATTAGTTGCTTTTCCAACTATGTGAATTTCCTTTAGGACAAGTTAATGCTGATGGACTTTGCCCCTGAACTAAACTAACGTTTGCATCACATTTTGTACAAGACCAAGATTTACTTCCTGCCTCACCTGCTGGTTGATAATGATGTTGTGAGCCACCTTTTCCTTTACATCCAGATTCCCATGGAGAATTATTAGAATTCCCCAAAGTAGATTTACCACATTGATCACACACATACCACCACGACTTTTGAAAATTGCTCTTAGTTTGTTTTGATGTTATAAAAGAAAATGTAATTAAAGATAGACTCATTACTGCTGTTGCTAAGAAGATTTTTTTCATGTTTTTTTAATTTTAAGTGTATCATTTATCATTAATTTGATAAATATTTATTTTAAATAATAAGTAGATTTATTTCTCTTCTTCTTAGAATAACTTATTGTTAATAAGAACAAAATTATAATCGAATCAATTCTTTCTGTTAGTATGAAATTTAAGAATGTTACTTTTTAGTAATTAAGTTACTCTTTTTTAACAAAAAAGCCATTTATCTATTAGATAAATGGCTTTTTGAAATTTATTTTTCTTACAATTTACGAGCAACTTCTGTTTCTTCGTAAGATTCAATTATATCACCTGCTTTGATGTCATCAAATTTGTAAACATTTAAACCACATTCATAACCATGTTTCACTTCTTTCACGTCGTCTTTGAAACGTTTTAGTGAACCTAATTTACCCGTATGGATTACTATACCATCACGAACAACTCTTATGATTGAACTACGTTTGAATATACCTTCTGTTACGAAACATCCTGCAATTGTACCTACTTTTGTAATATCAAAAGTTTCACGAATTTCTGCAGATCCAACAATTTTCTCTTCAATATCTGGAGAAAGCATTCCTTCCATAGCCGCTTTGATTTCGTCAATCGCTTTGTAGATAACTGAGTATAAACGGATATCAATTTGTTCTTGATCTGCTAGTTTTCTAGCTGCAACCGAAGGTCTAACTTGGAAACCAATAATAATTGCATCTGATGCAGCAGCTAAGTTGACATCTGCTTCAGAAATTGCTCCAACTCCTTTGTGTACAATTTTAACAGCAATTTCACCAATAGATAAGTTTTGTAACGAATCTGATAATGCTTCGATAGAACCATCCACATCTCCTTTTACGATAATATTTAATTCTTTAAAGTCTCCGATAGCCAAACGACGACCGATTTCATCCAATGTAATATGTTTCGTAGTACGAAGTCCTTGTTCACGATGTAACTGCTCACGTTTAGTAGCAATATTTTTCGCTTCTTTTTCATCGTTCAATACGTGGAATTTATCTCCTGCACTTGGTGCGCCATTTATACCTAAAATCGAAACTGGTTTTGATGGCCCTGCTTCTTTTAAAGATACACCATGCTCATCATGCATTGCACGAACACGACCATAGTTACGGCCAACCAATACAACATCCCCAATACGTAATGTTCCAGCTTCCACCAAAATATTAGTTACGAAACCTTTTCCTTTATCTAAGGAGGATTCAATTACTGTTCCAACTGCATTTTTATTTGGATTTGCTCTAATATTCAATATATCAGCTTCCAATAATACTTTTTCAAGTAATTCGTCTATGTTTAAATTCTTTTTTGCAGAAATTTCTTGGCATTGGTAAGTTCCACCCCAATCTTCTACTAAAATATTCATTTGAGACAGTTGCTCCTTTATTTTATCAGGATTAGCACCGTCTTTATCAATTTTATTTATTGCAAATACCATTGGCACTCCTGCTGCTTGAGCATGCGATATTGCTTCTTTTGTTTGAGGCATCACGTCATCATCTGCTGCAACAATAATAATTGCAACGTCAGTTACTTGAGCACCACGCGCACGCATCGCTGTAAAAGCTTCGTGACCAGGTGTATCTAAGAATGTCATTTTTCGACCATCTTTTAATACTAAAGAATAAGCACCAATATGTTGTGTTATTCCCCCTGCTTCACCAGCGGTTACGTTTGCATCTCTTATTTTATCTAATAACGAAGTTTTACCGTGATCGACATGTCCCATTACCGTAATAATTGGCGGACGATCAATTAAATCTTCTTCTTTATCTTCAACTTGAATAATAGATTCTTGTACATCTGCACTTACAAATTCAGTTTCAAATCCAAATTCTTCAGCCACTATTTGAATAGTTTCAGCATCCAAACGTTGATTTATAGAAGCAAAAATTCCAAGTGACATACAAGCAGATATTACTTGTGTAGACTGAACATTCATCATCGATGCTAACTCCGAAACCGTTACAAATTCTGTAAGTTTTAAAATACTTAATTGTAATTCTGCTTCTTCAGCTTCATCTTGACGACGTTGTGAGTTTACATCACGTTTTACTTTTCTATTTTTAGAAGCTTTTGATTTACCTCCTTTATTAGATAAACGAGCTAGTGTATCCTTGATTTCTTTTTGTATATCACGTTCGTTGATCTCAGGTTTTACAAATTTATTTCCTCCTTTGTTAAAATTTGCTGCCCCTGGTCCTGGTCTATAATTTGCAGGTCTTGTTACTCCTCCAGAACGAGTTGTTCCGGCTGGATGTGGTGTCCCTGCAGTTCCTGGTGTCCCTGCTGCAACTCCTGCAGAGGAAGGTTTTGTAGGATCAATTTTCTTGATTCTTTTTCTTTTCTTACGCGGATCATTTGGATTTGCTGGTCTACCATTTCCTTGAGGTTTTGGTTTATTTACTGGCAATTCAATTTTTCCAAGTACTGTAGGTCCTGTTAAAACTTTTCTTTCAACTCGAATTGTTTCAATTTCTTTAGGAACAACTGGTTCTGGAGTTTCAACAGGTTTTTCTTCCTTAGGAGTTTCCACTTTTTTAACTTCTACTTTTGGTGTAGGAGCTACATATGGCGTTTTCTTTGGTTTTTCGTATTTCTTTTTATCAGGACGTGTTTTTGTATTCAATTTATCTAAGTCAATACGACCAACAACTTGAACCTGAACTTCACCTTCACCAATTGTTACTGGTTTGTGCGTCTCTGCAATAGAAGTAGTTTTTGTATCTATTTCAATTGTTTTTTCTACAGCCGACTCTTCTTTAGGCGCCTCTGTTTTAGCAACAACTGGAGCAGTATTTTTGATTTTATCAAAAGCTGCCTGATCTACTTCATCCTCTTCTTCTATGGTTGGAGCTTCATTTTGCCTTGTATCACGTATAGAAATTGTTTCACGTTTCTCACGTTTTACATTAGTCATTTTAGACTGTTCCTTGATTGTTTGGTCTGCTGCAAATTCACTTTGAAGTAATTCATAGTGACTACCCTCTAATTTTGTATTTGGATTGATATCAATCTTCACACCTTTAGAGGCAAGGAATTCTGTTAATGTAGCAATTCCTACATTTAACTCACCTGCTGCTTTTCCTAATCGTATTGATTTTTCGGCCATAAAATTATGCGTCCTTTGTATTAACTTATTTCTTTTCTGTTATGTCTTAACTAAATGTGCCATTTTTGATTAGTTATCAAATTCTGCACGAAGTATTCTGAATACTTCCTCTACTGTTACTTGTTCTAGATCAGTACGTTTAACTAAGTCTTCAACACCTAATTCTAACACTGATTTAGCACTATCACATCCAACAGCTTTTAATTCATCGATAATCCAACTTTCAATCTCATCTGCAAATTCTTCCAAATCTACATCTTCTACATCTATTTCACCATCTCTATATACATCTAATTCGTAACCAGATAATCTTCCAGCTAATTTGATGTTGTGCCCACCTCTACCAATAGCCAATGAAACTTGATCTGGTTTTAAGAATACTTTTGCACGTTTTTCTTCTTCGTTTATTTCAACTGAAGTAATCTTAGCAGGTGAAAGTGCTCTTGTAATAAACAATTGAGCGTTATTTGTGTAATTAATTACGTCAATGTTTTCATTTTTCAATTCACGAACAATTCCGTGAATACGAGAACCTTTCATACCAACACAAGCTCCAACTGGATCTACTCTATCATCGTAAGATTCAACGGCTACTTTTGCCCTTTCTCCTGGTTCACGAACGATACGTTTGATTGTTATTAATCCGTCAAACACTTCAGGAACTTCTAGTTCGAATAAGCGCTCTAAGAATTCTGGAGCAGTACGAGAAAGAATAATCACAGGATTACTATTACGCATATCTACTTTTGCAACAACAGCACGAACGGTTTCTCCTTTTTTGAAATAATCAGATGGGATTTGCTCAGATTTAGGCAACAATAATTCGTTTCCTTCATCGTCAATAACCATGATTTCTTTTTTCCAAACTTGGTAAACTTCTCCAGTAACAATTTCACCAATTTTCTCTTTGTATACTTTGTAAAGATTATCTTTTTCAAGTTCCATAATTCTTGAAATCAAATTTTGACGTAAAGAAAGAATATTACGACGACCAAAATCACCAAATGTAAATTCTTCTGTTACTTCTTCACCAATTTCAAAATCAGGTTCAATTTTAGCAGCATCAGACAAAGCGATTTCCGTATTTGGATCTTCTACCTCACCATCAGCAACTATTTCTTTATTTACAAAGATTTGAACATCTCCTTTATCTATGTTTACGATAACGTCGATGTGTTCATCTGTATTGAATTTTTTCTTCAACATAGCACGGAAAACATCTTCCAAAACATGTTGCATCGTATTTCTATCGATGTTTTTTAATTCTTTGAACTCCAAAAATGACTCAACTAACTCTAAGCTATTCATACTGTTCTATTTATTTAAAATGTAATAACAATTTTTGTTTCCTTTATTTTATTCAATGGTAAAACCAATTGTTCTACTATTGTCTCTTTTTTCTTTTTCCCTTCAATTTTTTCAATTCTTGAAGTTTCAATTTCGATTTCTGTTTCGTTTGCAGCTTTCAAAACTCCTTCTAATTCAGTTCCATCATTCATTAATAACTCAACACTACGACCAATATTTTTAACATATTGAGCCAAAACACGAAGTGGTCGATCAATACCTGCAGATGAAACATGCAATTCAAAATCTGCTTCTTCTCTGTCTAAATTATGTTCAACATTTCTTGAAACAGCCATACAATCTTTCACAGAAACTCCGCCAACGTGCTTGTCTATTTCAATGTTAATTTGATTTGTTTTAGAGATAGTTAAATCCACCAAAAAAAGGCCATTGTCTAATTCGGCAAAGCGCTCATCAATTAACTCTAATACTTTTGTTTTACTAATCATGTTTTATAAAAAGAGGGGACATTCGCCCCCTCATCTGTTCATTTTTTACTATAATGATGATGCAAATATACTGTTTTTTTTAATATTATACTATTTATCAACAATTAAGGTTAAATTAAATTTAGATTACTGATAAAAATCATACTACTTTAACATTTTTATTTTCCTATTTTGAAACACATAAATTATTTGACAAATAGCTGATTTAATTTCCTAAACACAAGTTTAATATAATGTAAATTTTGTTGGGTTATCAAAACATGGCTTTTTTTAGATTTTCAGGAATTTGATTTAAGCAATTTAATTATTTTTCAAAAGATGTAAGTTTTACTTTATAAATTTCATAATCTAAGGTATTTTTAGAACTTTGTAAATAAAAATGTTAGTAGAAATTCATGATAAAATAGTTTCAACACAAATTTTTGAGAGAAAGTTTGTATGTGATTTGAATGCTTGCAAAGGTGCATGTTGTATTCATGGCGATGCTGGTGCTCCTTTAACAATTGAGGAAGCGGATATTTTAGAGGAAGATTTAGAGAAAATCAAACCTTATATGCGCCCTGAAGGAATTGCAGCTGTGAACGAAACAGGCGTTTTTTATGTAGATCAAGAAAATGATACGGCTACAACATTGGTAAATGGTGCCGAATGTGCTTTTGTTTATTTTGACGAAAAAGGAATTACGAAATGTGCTATAGAAGCAGCTCATAAAGATGGAAAAACAGAGTTTAAAAAACCTATTTCTTGCCATCTTTATCCAATTCGTTTGAAACAATTCAATGATTTTACAGCTGTAAATTATGATCATTGGGATATTTGCGAACCAGCTTGTAAATGTGGTGAAGAATTAAATGTCCCAGTTTTTCGTTTTTTAAAAGAACCATTGATTAGGGCTTTTGGCGAAAAATTTTACGAGGAATTAATTATTGTTGAAGGAGAATTGGCGAAAAACAATGGTTAAGATTATGAAATTTTGAATGTGATTCAATAATATAAAAAAGTCCTTGAAACCTTTATTTTTCTGTTTTTTTTAACTATTTTTATTTACGTTATTATCAATGATAGTTAAAGGATAAAATATCTACAAATGAAAACTTTTATTATTTTCTTCCTAGGGTTATTAATAAATTTAACTCTTTATTCTCAAATTACTTTTGATAGTGGCGAAACATTTTACACAGATTCTACTCAATCTACTTTATGTCAGGGTAAATATAAAAAGTTTTATCCAGGCCATATTTTACAATGCTCACATAGTTTTACTAACGGAAAATTGAATGGTGAATGTAACGAATATTTTGAAGATGGTATTATTAAAACTTCTAAGCATTATATAGATGGTTTTTTAGATGGAATTGTTGTTGAATATTATCAAGAAATAAATGTAATGCAAAGTAAGTCTCATTATTCAAAGGGCGTTTTAGATGGTGAGAGTATTTTATATGATCAAGTTGGTGAAATCGCAAATAAATTATTTTATATTAATGGCGTTTTACAAAAACAATGAACTTTTGATTTACTTTTATTTTTTATACTATTGAAAATGGAAAGTTTTATTGAACTTCTTTTTTACTAATTTTTTGAATATGAAGAGGATATTATTTTTAGTTATACTACTTTTTACTGCAATTTTCATAGCCTATTTTATGACTCTAAATAAAAAAACTCCTTTACCTATTTTAAACCCTATTGATCTTAATTCTGAAATGGTCGATTCAAGTTTATTGTCATTAGGTTTGGGTCATACAATTGGAAAATTTTCTTTTTTAAATCAAGATGGTAAAATTATCACAGAAAAAGATCTAATAAATAAAGTTTTTGTTGCAGAATATTTTTTCACAACCTGTGGAACAATTTGTCCTCAAATGAATGTACAAATGCAACGTGTACAAAAAGCTTTTGAAGGCAATAGTAATTTTAAAATTTTGAGTTTCACGGTGAATCCCGAAATAGATACTGTTGCTCAAATGAAAATGTATGCTCAATCTCATAGAGCAATTCCTAACCAATGGCACTTTTTAACAGGTTCTAAAATAGATCTTTATAATTTAGCAAGAAAATCTTTTTTCGTATTAAAACCAGCTGAATCTCAAAATTTAGGTGATGCAAATAGTGACTTCATTCATACCGACAATTTTGTTTTAATAGATCAAAAAATGAGAATTAGAGGATATTACGAAGGAACTTCAAGTCAACAAGTCAATAAGTTGATTAAAGATATCGATCAATTATTAGAAGAGAAATAAATTAACTTAATAGCTTTTTGGTTTACCTTTAATTTAAAAGAATTAATAATTCAATTATGAACAAATATGCAATTGCTATTCACGGAGGTGCAGGCACAATTTTAAAATCTTCAATGACAGCTGAAAAAGAGCAATTGTATACAGAGGGTTTAAAAAATGCAATAGCAGCCGGAGAACTTATTTTAAAAAATGGTGGAACTTCAATAGATGCTGTTGAAAAAGCTGTTCGATCACTTGAAGATAATCCACTTTTTAACGCTGGAAAAGGCTCTGTTTTTTCTAATTCGGGTAAAAATGAAATGGATGCAAGTATCATGAATGGTCAGAATCTAATGGCTGGTGCAATTGCTGGAGTTAAAAATATTAAAAATCCTGTGAGTTTAGCAAAAGCCGTTATGGAAAAATCAGAACATGTTTTTTTAGCTGGCGAAGGGGCTTTAGAATTTGCAAAATTTGTTGGATCGGAAATTGAAAATGATGCTTATTTTTTCGAACAAATGAGATTTGATCAGTTAGAACAAGCTAAATTGAATGATGGTGTTTTTTTAGATCATACACCTGACAAATTTGAAAATGGAGAGAAAAAATTTGGCACAGTTGGTGCCGTGGCTTTAGATATTCATGGAAATCTTGCTGCAGGAACTAGTACAGGTGGAATGACTAATAAAAAATTTGGAAGAGTTGGTGACAGTCCTATTATTGGAGCAGGAACATATGCAAATAATGCTACTTGTGCTATAAGTTGTACTGGTCATGGTGAATTTTTTATTCGTTCTGTAGTAGCTTATGATATTTCTTGTTTAATGGAATATAAAGGACTTTCATTAAAAGAAGCTTGTGATTTAGTTGTGAAAAATAAGTTAGTGAATATTGGCGGTGAAGGTGGTTTAATTGCAATCGATTCAAATGGAAATATTGAACTTCCATTTAATTCGGAAGGAATGTACAGAGCTAAAAAGAATTCGGATGGTGAATTGTTTGTTGGTATTTATGGTGATTCGGCTATTACTCTTTAATATAGTTATTCTATATAACCCTCAATTATTTTTGAGGGCTATAGCTTTTTTGAATGAATTATTTAAACAGCCAAATCTGTTGGATGATGAATAGTTAATTTCCTTGTTTTTAAATCGTAATGATCACCCAAAGCCATAACATGCACAATTAAGTTTTCAATTGAAACAGGTTCACCCATTGCAACATCTGAAATATTAGTATCTTTCATTTGAGTGCCATCAACCAACATAACCAAACCTGATCCGATAGCTTCCATGTTATTTCCATCTGTTATAAGAAGTCCGGTATCTTCTCCTAAACCGATTCCGATGTTGATAGGGTTACTTGCACATGCATACAATAATCTTCCTATTCTTCCTCTTTGAACAAAATGAGTATCAATGATAACATTATTTATAAAGCCTAGACCGCCAGTAATTTTAACCTCTCCTTTTAATAAAGCTTCATGGCTACTTCCTTGGTAAATCATATTGTTTGAACTCGCTGCAGCACCTGCAGAAGTTCCGGAAATTATAAAATTTTCATTTTTATATTTTTCTATCAATTTATAATGAAAATTGGTGCCGCCAAAAATGGATGTTAAACGTAACTGATCTCCTCCAGTAAAAACTACAACATCGGCATTTTGCAAACGTTCAATATTCTCGATTGCATTTGCTTCATCTCTTGTTTTAATATTTAAAACTCCAACATTTAAAACATCCAATTGGGAAAAAGCTTTTATATATTCATCACCAACTTCTTCAGGAATATTCGAAGCAGTTGTAATAATCTCAATTTTGGATAAATTACCTTTTGAAGATTCAGTCGTAATTCTTTTTAAAATTCCTTTTTCAAAAAACTTTAAATTTCTTGTTAAATCTTCTTTACTTTCAGAAAAACTTCCTCTATCTATAGAACCACCAATAACTATTAATTTCCCTTTTGGATTATCCATTTTAATTTTTTTACAGCAAATTTAACTTTATACAGTTTACTTTTTAGGGTTAAATTTTCAATTATTATTTATTTATCAACATTTATTCTTAAAAAACAATATTAAAATTGTAAATTCAAAAAAAATAAGATAAAAATCAGTTTTATAAAACTAACAATTTTTCAAATCATTTTATTTTAAGAATGAGATTTTTTAAAACTATTTTTCTTGATAACTTATAAAAATACGGATATGAAAATTATAGAAACTAAAATATTACGTGGTCCAAACTACTGGTCTAATTTCAGAAATAAATTAATTGCAATGAAATTGGATTTGGAGGAATTAGAACAATGTCCAACTGATTCGATAGATGGATTTTCAGACCGTTTAGAAAAATTATTACCTTCTATGATTAAACATAGATGTTCTCGTGGATGTGAAGGTGGTTTTTTCGAAAGAGTAAAAGAAGGTACTTGGATGGGACATGTAATTGAACATATTGCATTGGAAATTCAGACTTTAGCCGGAATGGAATGTGGGTTTGGTCGAACTAGAGGAACTGGAACAGAAGGGATTTACAACGTTGTTTTTTCATATATGGAAGAAAATGTTGGAATTTATGCTTCTAAAGCCTCTGTTAAAATAGCTGAAGCTTTAATTGAAGGAACTGAATACGATTTAGAAAATGATATTCAAGTAATGCGTCAAATGCGAGAACAGCATCGTTTTGGACCTAGTACTGGAAGTATTGTTGACGAGGCCGTTTCTAGAGGAATACCTTTTATTCGTTTGAATAATCAATCTTTGGTGCAATTAGGATATGGAATTAATCAGGTTCGTTTTAGAGCAACAATGACTGATAAAACAAGTTCTATTGCTGTTGATTTAGCAAGCAATAAAGACGAAACAAAAAAAATGCTTCAAGATGCTGCTATACCTGTGGCTAAAGGAATGTGTATTATCGATGAGTCGGAAGTTGAAACAGTAATAGACAAAGTTGGTTTTCCGTTAGTATTTAAACCACTTGATGGAAATCATGGAAAAGGTGCTTCTATCAATGTTAAAACTTTAGAAGAGGCAAAAGCAGCATTTGAACACGCAAAGAAATATTCTCGTAAAATTATTGTAGAAAAGTTCATTACGGGATATGATTTTAGAATTTTGGTTATAAATCACCGCTTTATTGCTGCTGCATTGAGAGAACCTGCACATGTAATTGGGGATGGAATTTCAACGATTCAACAGTTAATCGAAATTGAAAATAGTGATTCAAGAAGAGGATACGGGCATGAAAATGTTCTTACTGAAATTAGTATCGATAGGGAAACCAAAGATGAGTTAGCTAAAAACAATTTGACTCTTGAAACAATATTAAAAAAAGATGAAAAAACATATTTAAAAGGAACAGCAAATTTAAGTACCGGTGGAACTTCAACTGATGTAACAGATATCGTTCATCCAAATAACATATTTATTTTTGAACGTATTTCTAGAGTAATTGGTTTAGATATTTGTGGAATTGATATAATGGCAACAAACCTTAACGAACCTTTAGAAGTAACTGGAGGTGTTGTATTAGAAGTAAATGCCGCTCCTGGATTTAGAATGCATTTGGCTCCTGCTAATGGATTACCTAGAAATGTGGCCGCTCCAGTTATTGATATGCTTTATCCTATTGGCAAATCATTTACTATTCCAATTATCGCTGTTACGGGAACAAATGGAAAAACTACAACAACACGTTTGATTTCTCATATTGTAAAAAATAATGGTTACAGAGTTGGATTTACTACTTCCGATGGAATTTATGTTCAAAATTCAATGTTGACCAAAGGAGATACAACAGGACCGGTAAGTGCAGAATTTATTTTAAAAGACCCAACAGTTGAATTTGCTATTCTGGAAACAGCAAGAGGTGGAATTTTACGTTCGGGTTTAGGGTTTAAAAAGTGCGATGTAGCGGTTGTTACAAATATTCAAGAGGACCATATGGGATTGTCAGACATTAATACTTTGAGCGATATGGCCAAAGTAAAAGGTGTTGTAGCGCGCGCCGTAAAAAGAGATGGTTATGCAGTTTTAAATGCTGATAATGAGTATTGTATATCTATTTCAAAAACGCTTGATTGCAATATTGCTTATTTTAGTATAGATGAAAATAACCCAATTATTGTTGAGCATTGTAAAAAAGGAGGAATTGCTGCAATCTATGAAAATGGTTACATTACGATTAGAAAAGGTGAATGGAAATTTAGAGTGGATAAGGCTTCTCATATTCCATTGACATTTGGCGGAAGAGTAACATTTATGATTTATAATGTTTTAGCAGCTACCCTTGCAACTTACGTTTATGGTTTCACAATTGAAGACATTAAATTAAATCTAGAAACATTTATTCCATCGGCCGCACAAACTCCTGGAAGAATGAATATTTTCGAATTTAAGGAATACAAAGTACTGATAGATTTCGCACATAATCCTGACGGATTTAAAGGAATTAAAGAATTTTTAACGACTGTTGAATCTCCTTTTAAAATTGGTATTATAACCGGAACAGGAGACAGAAGAGACGAAGATATTAGAGAAATGGGTAGATTGTCATCTCAAATGTTTGACCATATTATTATTAGACAAGATAAATTTTTAAGAGGAAGACAAGCGGATGATATTGTAAAACTTTTAGTCGAAGGAATACAAGACGCAAATCCTGAACAATCTTATGAATATATTCCTAAAGAAATGGAGGCATTGAAACACGCATTGTCATTGGCTGAAAAAGGAACTTTTATCACTGCTTTAAGTGACGTTATTGATAATGCTATTGAAGTTGTTCAATCCTATTTGGATGTGGAAAGAGAGGAATAAATTGATTTAATAGAAAACGTAAAGATTTTAATAAAATTTGTATGCAACGGATAGTATTCGTTGCATACAAATAAATTTAATTATAAGACTATTGACCTTTCATTTTTTTAATAATTCCGGTTGTAGAAAATCCATCAACTAGAGAAATAGCTTCAACTGTTCCCCCATATTTTTTTACAATATCAGAACCTACAATGTATTTTTTAGAACTTATATCCGTTTCATTTGGATCATAATCAGCACCCTTTACTAAAATGTCTGGCTTTAGTTCTTGAATAATTTCAAAGGGAGTGTCGTTATCAAAAAAGACAACCATATCAATAAAACCTAATCCTGATAGAACAAATGCTCGTGCTTCTTCAGGATTTACAGGTCTATCATCTCCTTTTCCTAAACGTTTTACTGAAGAGTCAGTATTAATGGCAACGACTAATCTATTTCCTAAATCTGCAGCTTTTGCTAAATAAGTTACGTGGCCAGTGTGTAAAATATCAAAACATCCGTTTGTAAAAACAATTTTATCATTTTGTAACCGCCATTTCGCAATGCGTTTAATCGCTTCAGATGTTGTCGTTATTTTCGATTGAAGGTATTGAATTCTTGCCATCTTCTGTAAAATTTTTAGGGATTAAAACCAATGAAATAAGTCCCAAAATGATCATTAAAATAGTTTGTGATAACCAAATTATCCATCCTAAAGCCGTTCCTATTCCTAAAGCCTGTTCCGGATAATCTTTTCCGATATAAAACGCAACAACTAATCCCACTAAAACAGGATACGTTCCAATTCCGCCGTTGGTAAGAACAATTCCTATAGAACCAGCTATAAAACCTAGAAAAATTCCCGAAAGAGGGAAGTTATTCGTTTGTTCTAGTGCAAAGAAAGGCAAAGCAAACATCAATAAATAGGATACCCAAATAATAACTGTATGACCAATATAAGCTATTGGAGATTGAAGTTTAAAAATGGAGAATAAACCTGTAAAAACATCTTTCACAAACCCAATAATTTTCAAACGCAAGGCTTGTTTTTTTAAGAAAAGATAAAGTGCAAAAACACCACCAACAACTAAAAGCGCACTAATTACTGTTTTCCAAGGAAATCCTTCTCCTTTTGAAGGATTTCCTCCAAAATCATAATTTTTTATTTGATCGATTATAGCAAAAAAATCATCGTAAGCAATATATGCTGTAAAAGCACCTAGTGAAGCTAAAATAACAAAATCAACTGCTCTTTCGGCTATAATTGTTCCGAAAGAAGTGGAAAATGGAACTTCATCCGAACGATACAACATTGCTGCCCTAGAAGCTTCTCCAGCTCGAGGAATAGTTAGATTGATTAAATAACCAATCATTATTGCGTGGTATCGGTGCCAAAATTTGGTTTTATATCCAAGAGGTTCTAATGCAAATTTCCATCTGTAAGCCCTTGAAAAAAAAGCTAACGTACTAATTAACAGTCCTAAAATTATCCAAAAATAGTTGGCTTCTCTTATAGCTTTATAAAATTGAATTTCATCTTTAGGAGACATACTTGTAAAAGAATGCCAAATCAAGTAAGATCCTAGAAATAAAGGCAATACGGTTTTTACAAGTGTTATTACTAGTTTTTTAGACATTAATCAAGAAGATTTGTTTCTTCGTTAGGAAATACTAAACAAGGTTTAAATAATTTTGCTTCCTCGAAATCCATATATCCATAGCCGATTATAATGATAATATCGTCTTTTGCTACACGTCTAGCAGCCGGACCATTCAAGCAAATTGTTCCACTTTTACGATCTCCCTTTATTATATATGTTTCAAAACGTTCACCATTATTGATGTTTACGATTTGAACTTTTTCTCCCTCTATTAAGTTAGAAGCATTCATTAAATCTTCATCAATTGTGATGCTTCCGATATAATTTAAATCAGCCTGTGTAACTCTAACACGGTGAATTTTAGATTTTACTACTT
>CANCQX010000048.1 GCA_947380375.1 Flavobacteriales bacterium | reverse complement strand
CTTTATTTTTTGAATATGTTTGAGTTGATTTTCAGTCTCATTTTGATCACCATATTTTTTCACCAAAGATAATGAAGACAATATTGTAGCCAATGGTGTTCTAAATTCGTGAGAAGCCATAGATACAAATCGCGATTTCATTTCATTTACTTCAATTTCCTTTTGAAGCGCTTGATGAACTTCGTTTTTTGTTTTTTCAAGCTCAACTATTACTTCTTGAAGAATAACTGTTCTATCAGCAACTTGCTTTTCAAGCTCTTCAGAGTAGTTTTTCAAGTTTTCTTCAGTTACTTTTCTCAAAGAAACATCTGAAATAAATGCAACAACAAATTTTCCTTCGTCTGATGAAAATGGACTTAAACTTACCTCAACTGGAAATTCTGATCCATCTTTTTTCATTCCAACCAAATCCATTCCTGTTCCCATTTTTCTAGCTTGAGGATTTTTGATAAAACCATCTCTATGGGCAACGTGTTTATGCGCAAATCGCTTTGGGATTAAAATTTCTATTTTTTCTCCTACCAATTCTCCTTCATTATAACCAAATAATTTCTCTGCACTTGGATTAACGTGTAAAATTTCACTCTTCTCATTTGTCAACAATATCCCTTCAGTTGCAAATTGAAAAATTGCATCAATACCCTGCTTACTATCCATATTATCTTGATTTGTAATTTGCATAACAAAAGTAATGATTTGTAGGTGGCAAATTTATTATTTCACTATTTTTTAAAATATGATTAATATCAGTTTATCTTGTGATTATTGCCGTTTAAAATGTGTAAAACATCTTATTTAAAAATACAATACATCTTTTCCTTTAAAATCGGAGTAAACAATTTAACTTTGAGCTTTTAGTTTTTCAATATTTTAAAATGACTTTATTTAAAAAATTACATTTTAACATCCTGCTTGTGTTTTCATTAATGATTTTAATGTCAGGTTGTTATAAAGGAAAAAGTGTCGATATAGTTATTCATAACGCTCGAATTCACACGATGAATGAAAGTGATGTTATTTATGAGGCAATTGCAATAAAAGAGGGTAAAATTGTTGAGGTTGGTCCAGAACAACAAATACTCAATAAATATACTTCTAAAGAGGAAATTGATGCAGGAGGAAAAGATATTTACCCAGGATTTACGGATGTTCACGGACATATAATCGATTTAGCTAAAAGAAAATTAAGTGTCGATTTAACAGGAACTCGTTCGTATGATGAATTATTGATGAGATTAGAGAAATACAGTCAACTAAATTCAAGTTCGTTTATTATTGGTCGCGGTTTAGATACTTCACTTTGGAGTTCAAAAGAAAAATTTACTAATGAGCGATTGAATTCAGTGTTCTCTAAAATTCCAGTTTGTTTGTATTTTATTGGAGATGAGGTAGTTGTTGTTAATAAAGATTTCTTAACTAAATCTAAAATCGAAAGCAAAGACGGAATAATTAAAGGTAATTCAATTGAGCAAGTTGCTAAAATCCTTCCTTCTTATTCAAAACATCAATTAAAAAAGACAATTCTTGAAATTCAAAATCAACTCTTTCAATATGGAATTACAGGAGTTCACGAAGCAGGTGTAGATTTTGAGAACCTTCAACTTTTTAAAGAATTAGTAAAATCCAATCAATTGAAATTGAATATGTATGCAATGTTAGCTCCTTCTGAAAAGAATTATGAATTCGCTAAAAAAAACAAAATTCAAAAGATTAAGAATTTGACAGTTAGGAGTTTTAGTGCGAATAGTAATCTTTCTTCTGAAGAATTGAAACGATTGGCCTTAGTTTGCGAAATTACAGGTTATGAAATGAATATAAAAAGTTCTGCGAATACTAATAATACCTTGATTTATGATTTGATTAAAACAATTAATGACGTTAATAAAGACCATCGTTGGAGAATTGATGCAGCTCAAAATTTGAGTTCAAAAGAATACAATCAATTCGCTAAATTGGGAATTTTTCCTACCATTTTTCCAAATCAATCTTTGAGCAATCCAACTAAAAATGTAGCTTTTAAATCCATTTTAAATCAAACGGGAATGGTTGCAATTGGTTCTAATTTTCCATTTGAAACATTTAATCCATCAATTACAATTCATACTTCTGTTCAAGGTTTAAATTCAGAAAACACTCCAATAAAAGGGATTTCTCCACGTGAAACATTAACATTGGAAGAATGCATAAAAGGAATGACAAATTGGGCTGCTTTTTCTTCATTTCAAGAAACTAATTTGGGAACTATCGAAAAAGGAAAAGATGCAACGTTTGTAGTATTTGAATTCCCAGTTATTTCCGGTCCAGAGTTTATTCAGAATTATGCATCTATGACTTTTATTAAAGGAAAGAAGGTTTATTCTACTGAATAAATAGCACAATTTGCTCCGCTGGATTTGCAATCCTGCGGTTATTTTGAGTATTAAAACTCAACTAAAAATTGATTTGGATTTGCAATCCAATTGATAAACTAACGCTTGATTACTTTTAATTAACAGTAAAATCGAAACGAAATTTTAGTGAAAAAGTTTTGGCTTCGTGCTTCGGGTTTCCGCAGGATTGCAAATCCAGCGGAGCGTGGTGAGTTCCTAATTAATTGTTAAAAAGTAAAATAACTCATTAAATCTATCTACCATTGTTGGCTTACTTTAATAGATTAATTTAAAATGGGTCAATTGAAATCTTTATTATTTGTACCTCTTATTTTTTTTAGTTTTTCACTTTTTTCTCAAGAAAAAGGAGTTTCAAAGAAAAATATATCTCCTAAAATCATCGACTATTTAGATCAAAATTACCCAAATGCTAAAGGGTTTAAATTTTATCAAGAAATTGAAAACAATAAACTATTTATAGAAAGTGAATTTGAAGTAGGTGAAGATGAATATTCACTTAAATTTTACAACGATAGTTTATATGAAGTTGAAATAGAAGTCGTTTTTAAAAAGTTACCCGATTTAATTCAGAAATCAATAACATCTCAATTAGACAGTATGTTTGTGAAGTATAAAATCACAGAATGTTTAGAGGTGAACCCATCTACAAATAATGCATTATACGAAATTTATGTGAGAAGTAAATCTCAAACAGGTTCCGGTGAATTTGAATTGTATTTTGATAAAAATGGAATATTTCAAAAAGAAGAAGAATTTATTTCTCAACCAATACCTTCACAATTTTAGGCAATGAAAAATAATATTTTAGCTTTTATTTTTGGGGTAATTTTTACTTCTACTTTCGCTCAAAATTTGACTTTTTATGGTGTCTTACCCGCAATTAATCAAACGGGTAGAATTAGTAAAAAGTTTAATTATAATGCATTCGTATCTACAACGATTGATGCTTTTGATAGTAAATGGAATAATGTTGAAAATAAAGCGACAGATTTACAATTTTACCTTCAACCAAGTATCATTTATGTTCATTCTCCGAAATTTAATTTAGCAGCAAGTTATACCTATCAACGAAATAATCCATTGAATGATAAATTTTCGAATGAACATCGTTTATGGCAACAAGCTATTTTTTCTTTGCCGGTTTCTAAAGGAAGATTAACAAATCGGTTCCGTTTTGAAGAACGTTTTATTCAAAATAAGAGCTTAAATTCCTACCCATTATCTACTAGATTTCGATATCAAATAGGATTTAATATGCCTTTACAAGGGAAAACGTTAGATGCGAAAGAATTTTATTTAAATACATATAACGAAGTATATTTCAGTTTAACAGGAACAAAAAATGCTACTTATAGCGAAAATTGGTCATACCTCGGAGTTGGTTATAATTTTGGTAAAATGGGTCGATTGGAATTGGGATATTTGATGCAAACAGCAGTTCGAAACAAAAATCAAGATTTACGATTTTTGCAATTAACACAAGTGATGTGGAATACAAATTTTGATTTCTTTAAGAAGAAAGAATAAAATAATCATCAACCATCAACAACCACTGCTCCGCTGGATTTGCAATCCTGCGGTTATTTTGAGTATTAAAACTCAACTAAAAATTGATTTGGATTTGCAATCCAATTGATAAACTAAAGCTTGATTACTTTTAATTAACAGTAAAATCGAAACGAAATTTTAGTGAAAAAGTTTTGGCTTCGTGCTTCGGGGTTTCCGCAGGATTGCAAATCCAGCGGCGCTCGGTGACTTAATTTTTTAGAAAATTAATAATACACCATTAACAATCCAACATCAAAAAAATCACATTCTAATTATCCTACCGTCTTCCATTTCGATGATGCGATCTGATTTTTGAGCAAACTCTGAATCGTGGGTTACAATTAGCAGTGTTTGTTTACTTTCTAGGGTTAATTCTTTGAATATATCGAATACAAGTTCACTGTTTTTTTTATCTAAATTTCCGGTTGGTTCATCCCCCATAATTATCAATGGCTCATTTATAAGAGCTCTTGCAATTGCTACTCGCTGTTTTTGACCACCAGAAAGTTGATTTGGTGTTTTTAAAGCTTCCTTATCAATACCTAAAATTTTTAACTTTTCCATTGCATTGTGTTCCACTTTTTGAGGTGAAAGTTTTCCTAATTTTAAACCGGGCAACATTACATTTTTCAGTACACTAAATTCGTTTAACAAGTAATGAAATTGAAATACAAAGCCGATTTTTTCATTTCTAACTTTTGCTAATTCCTCTTCATTTTTGTTTTTCATATTGATACCATCGATAAATAATTCCCCTTCATATTCGGTATCCATCGTCGAAAGAATATATAAAAGTGTTGATTTTCCACAACCTGATTTTCCAATTACTGAAACGAATTCGCCTCTATTAATCGTGAAATTTATATCGTTCAAAACTTGAATTGTCACAGGATCGTGAAAACTTTTGCAAATTGATTTTGATTCTAAAACAACAGCGTTCATATATCGTTACGTATTTTCATTTTCAATACTACTTATTTCCCTCTAATAATGATAACAGGATCAATTTTACTCGCTTTTTTGGCAGGAAAATAACCTGCTATATACGTAGTTATCATAGCAAATAAGATCCCAATGAAATAATATTTTATATCATAATTTACAGGGTACGTTTTAACAGTTGGTATTGCTCGAGTTACAAACGGAATAAAATCTATAATAATAGAAAAGATTAATCCAAATAGTAATCCGAAAACACCACCGACTATTCCTATTGCTAAACCAATGGTAATGAATATATTATTCACTTCTTTTCCTGAAAATCCGGTTGCTTTTAATATTGCTATTGAGTCCATTTTTTCAAAAATCATCATATTCAATATGTTGTAAATTCCAAAACCGGCCACAATAAGTAAAGTTATTCCAACAGCATAAGAAATCAATGACCTAACAAAACTTCCTGTTTCAAATTGAGCATTAGCAGTCTGAATATCAACGGCATCTAAATCGAATAGTTTGCTGTATTCTTTTGCTACTTGAGGGGCACTATTCAAATCATTTAATTTAATATTAATATCGGTTACATAATTTTTAGTTTTCCCGAGTATTTTCTGAACCGTTTCTATAGATGCATAACTTTGAACTTTGTCGATATCTTGAATTCCGGATTGAAAATAACCTACTACTTTTAACTGAACTAATTCTCCTTTTGACGTTGTTATTTGAATGACATCTCCAATTTCTGCCAACATTTTATCGGCTGCCGCTTTACCGATTATAATACTATTAGGAATGTTTTTAATGTCTAAAAAATTACCTTTTGTGACATAATTATTGAATTCAAATAATTTATTCTCAATTATTGGATCGATCCCATTTATTATTCCTGTTAAATCAATATCGCCGAGGTTATAGAATACTTGTGCAGTTAGTTTTGGAGCAATACCAAAAATTCGGTTATCATTTTGTAAGGTTTTCATAATGGAGGCATAATTGTAAATTTCCAACCTTCCTCCGCTTGGTTTTATAGATTCGATGAAATTATACGAATTTTTATACTCATTACTATTGTTAATCGGTTGTATTTCAGTAGGTTTTATTTCGTTGTATAAATGTATATGTGGAGTACGGTTCAAAATCAAGGAATCCAACATATCATTTAATCCATTCATAAAACCCAAAAGGGTGATAAACATAGCAATACTAAACGTTACCCCAACTGCGGCAACCATAGTTTGTCTCCAACGCGCAAACATCAATGCTTTTGCGATGCTGAAAATTAGTTTTTTATTCATTTATAGGAGTAATAAGTACATCATTCTTATTCAACCCACTGATAATTTCAATTTTTTGGAAATCCTTCAAACCAGTTTTAACGAATTTCTTTTCGCCACTTTTAAGTTGCACATATTCATCATTTATAAAGAATTTTCTTGGAATAGTAAGCACGTTTTGTCTTGTCTTGATAATAATATTTGCTTCTAAAGAAAGGTTTGGATAAAGGGTTGGAGGTTGTTTTGTAAAAATAGCTTCGACAGTAAACGTTTTAGATCTTTCGTTCATTATGGGATCTATTTTATCAATTACTGCTTCGAAAGATTTTCCTTTATAACTGTCTAATGAAACAATCACTTTTAATCCTTTTTTAATTTTAATAATATCGTATTCATCTACTGCTAAAATTATTTTAAAAGCCTTCGCATCGCCTATTAAAGCAATAGGAGTTTGCGTATTTACCATTTCGCCTTTCTTTTTTAAAATGCTGTAAACTTTTCCGCTACTATTACTTTTTACACTAAAATCCCTTTCCAATTGAGAGGATATTCTTAGGTTATTTTTAGATTGTTTATCGGATAATTTTAATTGTTTTTGTAAATCATTTAATTTTAATTGAGCGGATAGATAATTTGTTTTTGAATTTTGATAAGCTAATTCACTTTGTTCCAATTGTGTTTCAGGAATAATTTCTTTTTCAAATAGCACTCTTTGTCTTTTTAGCATCAAAGAATCGTTGAGCATTTTATTCTTCGCTAAATCAATGGTTAATTTTAAGTCATTTATTTTTGATTTATTTTGTTTAAGATCAGAATATTCCGCATTTAATTCTGCATTTTCTCTGCTTATACGAGAGGTTTCATTGAAGATGGAGAATAAAGTTGTTTTAGAGTTAATAAGATCTCCTTCCGAAACATAAATATTCGTGATAATTCCATTTGCTGAAGGAAAAACCTGATACTGATCTATACTTTCAATTATTCCGGAAGCATAAACCGACTCAGTTATTGATTCGATGATCGGTGAAACTGTTTCTACTTTTTCAGAACAAGCTGATAGTAATAAGAATAAATAAATATATAAAACGCGTGTCTTCATAAGTACCAAATTAATTAATTATAGTTTATGAAAAATATGATATATATCTTGTTTAAACCGTTTTGTGATTTTTTACGGTTGAAAATTTTTCAGTTAGTTATTCAAATAAAGAACATTTTGTAGCGCTCAAATCTTGAGGTTTACACGTTGAAAATGTCAAAGAAATTTCGTGTGTATTAATAGTTCCTGATCGCATTGGTGATAACACAAAATCATATGAATATTGAACAGATAGTTGTTGTTTAATTTTACAATTGAGCATAAACAAAATGGCATCGGTATTTCTATAGCCTATTCCACCTCCTATTTTATTTTGATAATCGAATAGTAAATTCAAATCGGTTGCTAATGGTCCGGTTGGTGGCACTTTAATTAAAAACGCTGGAAGAACAGAAACATTTTTATTTGTAGCGATACGATAACCACCATTTAAAATAGTATGAAATTTAAATTTTGAAGCTGTTCCAAGCGGATCCCATTTAGATGAAATTAAATTTTGTAATACAAGTCCGAAGTAATAGTTTTTACCATTCCACCAAGCTCCAAAAGTAGCATCCGGTTTTATGAAGTTAACTTCTTTTGAAATCGTTGGGTCAGGAAGAATAGTAATAGTATTTTGAGGAGAATAACTGAATTGCACAAAACCACCATATATACCCAATGATAGTCGAGTATCGGGCGTGAAATTGAAATGTGCCGAATATGCCAAATTAACTCTATTTGTAGAAAATTGTCCGATATTATCTATTTCTATTTTTCCACCAACTCCGTGACGAGGACTGTAGGCGTGTTTTCTAATTCCTGAAATTGGAGCGCTTAAAGTTAGAAATCCACTTTTTGGTGCTCCTTCAAAACCTAACCATTGCATTCGATACAAAGAATGAATATCTAAACAGTTTTTTATTCCAGCGTGAGAAGGGTTTAGAGCAAATTGGTGGTAAGCCCATTGCGTATATTGGGGCAATTGTTGGGACAAAATTCTATTTGAAAATGAAATTAGCATCCAACAAATTACGCAACACGATATGTTAATTTTACCTTTCATCGAATAATTGTTACGCTTCCTTTTTTGATTTGTTTCTCGGTATCTCTTAGTTCTAATGAATAGAAATAAACACCTGCTGCTAATTCTTTTCCATTAAAATCTCCTTTCCAAGCTTTTGAAAAAGAATAACCTGTTTTTTGAAAAACTTCTTGTCCCCAACGGTCAAAAATTTGAAGAAGACAATTTGGGTAATTTTCAATTCCTACAATTTCGAAAACATCGTTAATATCATCATTATTAGGTGAAAATGTAGTTGGTATTATTAATTTTTGCTTTATAAAAACGGTTACATCATCGAAAGCTTCACATCCATTTTCAGAAGCGGATAGTGTATAAGTTGTTGTTTCAGTTGGAATAGCAAAAGGAGTTAATATAGAAGAACTGGATAAAGAATATTCCGGAGACCAAGAAAAAACATAGGCTGCAGTTGTACCTTGTAGTTGCACCGATTGACCTTCTAAAATGTGTACATCTTCACCTGCATTTAAATTAATTTCTAAGATAGTAAATGGGGGAGTTGCTGCGGTAATCGTTTTCGTGCAAAGTTTGTAACAGCTATTGGAAACCGAAACCACATCTCCTGTTTTTAAAGATGCTGTTTGGAAAATGGTATCTTTAGTTGTGGCTTTCAATTCTCCATTTACATACCATAAAAAAATGGAACTATCTGGGCAATTATGAAGTTTCGCTTTTAAAGTGACGATAGCATCTTTGCAACTATTTAATGTGTTTGAACTTATTTCCATCGCTGGAATAGCTTTATCAACGGCAGTTCCAGAAATCAGAATATTGAATGTACATTCAGCAGCTTTTGTAATCCCGACGCCTGTTTTATCTCCGTTAATCAAGATATAATAAGTAGTATTTCCAGAAAGACCAAAAGCATTGAGGCTAAAATTTCCAGTTGAGTTCGATATACAATTTCCGATTGGAGAGTATGAATTGGAAGCGCAAGGAAGAGTTGCAGCTATCAATGTTGCTTGCAGTTTGTTAGCCTGACCGGGATTATTTTCAAAAATTAAATTCGAAAAGTTAATTTGAATATCACCTCCAGTAATTTTAGTGGTGAATTTTAGCCAAATAGTATTATTTACAGTGAAACAATAGTTAAAATCATCTTCACATTCGGCACATAATGTTTTATTAGCTCCAATATTATTGACAGAAACAGAAGTATTCGGACAAATTTCTAACGCATTGGAACAGTTATTATAAGAAGGTTGAGCAAACAAGAAATAATTTCCGTTTAATACGATTGTAAGTACTAAAATTACATTTTTAAAAGGTCGCATTTGTTCCTAATTTGGGGCTAATGTAAATATTTTATAATTCTATCATCTAATTAAAGTTAATATTCATATTATTATTATCAAATCGACCCGAAATATTTAGTTTACTATTATTTTCAATTTTTAGTTTTGCCCCATTTTTTACTTCAATAAATTAGGACTAAATTTTCAAATATTTGATCATTAACTAATGGAAATCATGTTATGTTATGATTAAAAAATCAGCTAATATTAGCTGAAACTTTTATTAATCAATTCCAGTAATTATATTCGCAGTCTTAAATTAAAAAATTGTCATGGCGATTATAGGAAAAATTAGAGAAAAATCAGTATTGTTGGTAATCATTATTGGGTTAGCATTATTAGCTTTTATTCTTGGAGGTTACGAAAAAATGTCACTAAGTTCCGATGAAGGAATTGGTTATGGGACTGTATTTGGTGAAAAAATTGATCCGATAAAATTGCAAGAAGATATTGCAAAATTTGAACAATCTGATAGAACAGAATTTCAAAAACAACAAAGAGAATATACTCAAAAGGATCAAGATGCTTCTTCAGATAAAGCGTTTAACTTTAGAGTAGAAACTACAATTCTTGAAAAAGAATACGAAGCTTTGGGTCTTGATATTAGCGATGCAGAATTCGATGCATACCTTTATGGTACAGATGGTTTCACTGTAATGCCAGATTTAGCACAAGGATTTATCGATTCTTTAACTGGTCAGTTCAGTGCTAAAATGTTGCAAAAAACAATTGAAAGATTACAATCGTCTGCTAAACCAGAAGAGCAAAAAAGCTGGGCTGATAGCAAAGAATATTATACCAACAAAAGAAAACAAGAAAAGTATTTTTCTATTTTGAATCAAGGAGTTTATGTTACTAAATTAGAAGCTGAACAAGAATATTTGGCTCAAAAAGAAGTGAAAAGTGTTTCTTATGTAGTTCGTCGTTATTCTGAAATTGCAGATGATAAAATTAAAATTTCTGATGCAGCTTTAAAAGAGTATTACGAAGCTCATAAAAACGATAAAAAATACGAAAACAAAGAAGCAAATCGCGAAGTGAAGTATTTTGATGTTACAATTAATCCTTCAAAAGAAGATTCAGCTGTATTTAATAAATCTTTAAATACTATTAAGTCAGGTTTTACAACAACTAAAAATGACTCGTTATTTGTTTTAGCTAACAGTGATGTGAAATTTTTCACTAAACAAAAAGCTGCTGCTTTTAGACCAGAAGGAGACCCTAAAGCAAAACAAGGAATGACGTATCCAGCAACTATGGATACAGTTTTCAAAACAGCTTCTGTTGGACAAATTGTTGGTCCATACATCGATGGAGGAAATACTAGAATTTCTAAAATATTGGATTTCAATACAAAACTTTGTAAAGTTCGTCATATTTTGATTGCTGCTCCAAAAGGAGATGCTAACAAAATTGCTGCTGCTCAAGTTAAATCGGATAGTATTTTAAAATTATTGACAAAAGACAACTTTGCTGAATACGTTACAAAATACACAGAAGATCCAGGATCTAAAGATAAAGGTGGTGTATACGAAGATTTCATAGAAGGTGAAATGGTTAAAGAATTTTCTGACTTCGCTGCGAATATGCCTATCGGAACAATTGGAAAAGTGAAAACGGATTTTGGTATTCACATCATTGAAGTTCTTGATCGCAAAGCTGTAAAATTCCCAATTTTAGCAGTAATTCAAAAAACATTAGTACCGAGTCAACAAACTGCAGATGCTATTGAAGATGAAGTTTATCAGTTATTATATAAGTTAGATGCAAAAATTGCTTCTACTTCAGATGTAAAGAAAAAAGTTGAATTGTTTGATACAATTGTTGCGAAAGCAGGATATATGTCTCGACCACTTCAAATTCAAGAAAACAAACCTACATTGTATGGTTTTACAACTCCATTTGCTGAAAACAAAATACTTACACTTGCATTCAATGAAGAATCTGAAGTTGGAAATTTATGTTCTTCTCCAATTAAAGATAAAAACAGATATGTAATTGCTATGTTATCTTCAATTCACGCTAAAGGAGTTCCAACATTTGAAGAAATTGAAAAACAAATTGAAGCTGAGTTAATCAAAGAAGAGAAAGTAAAACGTTTTACTGCTCAAATGGTTAAAAAATCATTAGACGTATGTGCTAAAAAAGGAAATACTCAAATAATGAAAGCGGAAGTTACTTTTGCAAATCCTCAAATTGCAGGATCAGGAAATGAGCCAGAAGTTGTTGGAGCTATTTTTTCAGGGTTGAAAAATGGAGCAAGATCAATTCCATTAAAAGGTGAATCAGGTGTTTATGTTATCAGATTAGATAAAACTACAAAAGCTCCTGCTACTGCAAATTATACTATCGAACGTGAACAATTGTTAGCAGGTTTAAAAGGAAATGTTTCTGGACAAGCTAGAGGAGCTCTAATGAAAAAAGCAGATGTTGTTGACAACAGACGTTTTAATCAAGCTGGTATCAGACGTTAAGAATTGAAAATGTTTTTTAAAAAATGCCTCCAAATTGGGGGCATTTTTTGTTAGGTTATTATAATCTTTAATATAAACTATGTTTAAAGCAGTAAAAGACATCTTAGTTCTTAGTTCGAAAAACAACAGTAAAAGCCAAATAGCAGAAGCTTATTTACGTCATTTTGCAAGGCATAGAGCAACTATTTACAGTGCAGGATTTGAAATTACTTCACTACATTCGTTAGCTATTCAAGTGATGAAGGAAGATGGAATTGATATTTCAAATCATACTTCCAATTTGGTTGATGAGTATTTTGAGGTCGATTTTGATTTGATATTGAAAGTTTGCAACGATACCCCCTCAACTGAACTTCCTTTTCAAACGAAAGCATTAACTTTTCAATATAATTTCCCTGACCCAGAATTATCAAAAGGAACAGACGAAGAAATGTTAAAAGAATTTCGCCACACTCGAGATATGATTAAATCGTATTGCGAAAAATTTTTAAAAATTCACTTGTATTCAAATACTCAAAGTTTTGATTTAGGTTGAGACTTAGACTGAGGTTAAGGTTAAGGTTATTTTCAATCTCAATCTTAACCTCAACCTAATTTTGTATGTTTCTAAAAATCAATTACTTTTAACAAATAAAATCAATGAAAAAAATCTTTTCAAATTTAAAACAACATACGTTTAGTTATAGTTTCATACTTATTCTATTGCTTACTTCGTGTTCAAAAGTATTTTACTCTAAAGATGCCGTTGAAATATCAAGGAAACATAAAACTATTGCAATTATACCGCCAAAAGTAATCGTAAGCACCTTGTTACATTTGAATAATTCATCCCTTAAAGAACAATTAAAAAATGAATCTTATATTTTTCAGAAGGAAATGTATATGTGGATGTTGAATAAAAAGAATAAAATTCCATATAACTTTGAAGTATTAGATATTGAGATTGTAAATTCAATTTTAAAACGAAACGGCTATTTCTCAGATACTACTACTTTAACTCCTTTTGATATATGTAAAATTTTGGGAGTTGATGCAGTTATATCTTCTAATTATAATTTCGCGCGATTAATTGGTAACGAAACTATTCAAGCTATAACAGATACAAGTAAATCAATTTCAGCTAATCAAAACAATTATCCAAGATCTACAATCATTAATGAAGATGTTGATATTGTATACAGTCTTTATGATTTAACAACTCAAAAATTAATATGGAATTTTAATAAAAAGATCCCTTACTCTGCTAAAACTTACAGTCAAAATAAAATTGTAAAAGGAATTTTTAAAAAAGCATTTAAAAAAATGCCCTATAACTCAAAAACTGAAAAAATATAATTTTTCTATAAGTACTTAGAGTTTTTTCAATGTTTCAAAAGCAACCTATTGGTGAGTTTATCATAAGCTTCAATTTGTTTTTTGTAAAATTCTAATAGTGTAAAATGTTAATTTTAAACTTTCAATAATAGGGTTTTAATCCGCAGTTATAAGTCGCTATCCTATAGGTGTTTATTAAATATTTTTTATAAACAAGTTCAATAGGAACGATAAATAAATTAAGGATTGTCTTCAGATCGTAATTACAAAAATTTAACCAAAATCTTAAGTTTCAGAGGTGGGAATTATTTTCTACTATAGTTTCGAGTCTAAGCATACTAGTTTAGCGAAAGTGGTAATAACCTATGTCTAAAGCGCAAAGTTTAGTGCATTTTTTAAATTCACAATAAGTAAAAAGTTAATTTTTACTATATTCGCTAAAAATTGAATGATTCAATTTTTTTTGTGCTTTATATAATTAATCATTCTTAAATTCTTTTTATGAAATTTTTTTTAAAAACACTCTCTTTTTTTATTTTTTTTATCCTATTTGGATGTGCAAGTTATAAATATGATTCAGAAACAAGAATTAAAAATAATACGATTACAGTTAGAACAAATGTACAGAATGTTAATATTGAAACACTTCATAAAGGAATTTTTAACAAAGAAACTAGTTCCTCTTTATCATTAGGTAAAGATGAATTTGGAACATACAATAATAGTTATTCTTTCTCAAAGCTAAAATTTTCTAGAACATTGCTAAAGGTTTCAAAAAGTGGATATAATTCCAAAATTGTTAAAATTTGGAGATTACCAAGACCTGAAGCATTAGTTAGGTCTTCTTTATTAAGTTTAATCACATATGGATTTCCTTTGTTTATTGATGCTTTTCGAAGTGATTTTTATGTTTTGGCTTATTCTTCAAGAGACATAACCGTGAATCTTAACTCATTAAATCGAATTCAAGATGAAGATACTGATGCTATTAACAACCAAATAGCTAATAATAAAAATATAGAAAATTCTAGTAAAAAAAGTGATATTAATAACAGTCAAAATCAATTAAACACTAATAATCAAACTCAATCATTGTCAAATAATATTTATGCTCAATGTGTATCAGGTAATTGTGATAATGGGTATGGTATAATGCAGTTTCCTGATAAATCAGAAATAAAAAAATATACAGGTGATTGGAAGAATGGACAATACAATGGAAATGGAAAACTTGAATATAAAAATGGTGATTTTTATGAAGGTAATTTTTTAAATTCAAATTTTGAAGGAAAAGGTAAATATCAATTCTCTAATGGTAATTATTATTTTGGGACTTTTAATAATGGTTATAGAAACGGATTCGGTGAAGAAAAAGAAGTAAATGGTACTAGTTATAAAGGACTATATGTTAAAGATAACCGTGAAGGAAATTTTACAATAACTTATGCTGAAGGAAATGAGGTTAAAGGAATATATAGTCAAGGTGTATTTTATCCTGAAAACAAAACACAAACTACTATTAGTAGAACTGATATAAATAATAATCCAGTTAATAAACAAAATTATACATCAGCTATAATGGGTAGTAAAGAATGGATGATTGAAAATTTGAATGTTACTAATTTTAATAATGGCGATGTAATTCCACAAGCAAAAAATATTGAGGATTTAAAAAATGCACGTATGTATTCAAAACCTATGTGGTGTTATTATGATTTTGATCCATCCACTGAAGCCGAGTATGGTAAATTATATAATTATTATGCTGTTGAAGACCCTCGTGGAATAGTACCTGCCGGATTTATATTACCAGAAATTAAAGATTTTCATACGTTGAATTCGTATTCAAATTTTCAAATAACTAATGGACGTGCAGTTGTTTCAAAATCTGAGGGTAGAGAAGTTGGAACAAATAAAAAAACTAGTTCTTATAATGCAGATTTTAATTTTGGCTCAAAAAAGAAAATGGAATATGTTGGTTATAAAACCCCTTCATGTGGGTTTTATTGGTCATCAACTATACAAGATGATGGTAATAGATATTTGGTAAGAACTTTTGTTGTAAAACCTTCAGTAGATGGTGCTGAAGAACAATATTTTGAAAAGAGTGCTTTTTTATCGGTTCGTGGAATTCGTGGAGTACAAAATACTTATAACGGAAATTGGAATAATGGTAAAAAAAATGGTAAGGGGGTTGAATCTTACTTTGTTTTAACTAACTTAAAGGGGTTTGGAGATGTTCATTCAGGGGATAAATATGATGGATATTGGGTAGATGGATTTAAAGAAGGAGATGGAAGTATTACAAGTAATGGCTTAACTAAAAAAGGCTTGTGGAAACACGATGAGTTCATAGGCGAATGGGAATTTTATGACAATAGACATAAATGTTCGGAATGTAAAATTAAACCAACAAAGTCGATTAAAAAATCTGATATTGTATTAAATGAAGAAAAAAATAAAGCATATTCTACAAAAATTGGATTATACAATGTTGATTTATTTTGTTCAGAAGTATGTAAGAAAAAAGCTGAAACAGAGTTCTTAAATAGTTCGAAAGGAGGGCAAGAGGCAACCCAAAATAAATCTAATAGCCAAAAAATATCCGGTAGCCAACAACAATGTTCTCATTGTAGTGGAACAGGTAAATGTTCAGAATGTGACAAAACTTTCAAAAAAAGGTATTATGGAGGAAAATATAAAGGATGGAAAGTTGATAATGTTACCCAATTGGGATATATACTGTGTTCAGATTGTAATGGTGCTGGTGTAAAATATGGTGTTTCTGACGATGCTGGTAACCCAGAAGAAACACCATGCCATGTATCAAATTGTAACCACGGATTCCGTTATTGTAATACTTGTAATACAAATGGTAATGGAACTTCTCCAGGTAAATGTAAGTATTGTAAAGGTACAGGAATCCAGAAATAAAATAATTAAAAACTCAATCAAAAAACGCAAATACAGTTTGCTAGCAACTAGTTAAATATTAATAAAGATTTAAAAGGCGTATTCACTTCGTGACTGTTTGCACGATACATTTAACTATAAAAAACCAAATAAAATACATATGAAAAATATTTACATAATCTTGTGTTTATTTACAAATATAGCTTTTACTCAAGTGACGTTTGAAAATATAAGCTTACCAACTGAAGTTGCTACAAAAAACTTTTATTCCATTTCGAAACAAGGTAGTATTTTATATATTGCTGGAGATGGTTGTTTACTAAAATCAGACAACAATGGTAATCAATGGAGTGTGATGTATAATAATTCAAGTTACTATTTTTTTGATGTAAAGTTTACAGATAGCCAAAATGGATATGCTGTCGGATGGCCTAAGGGGGCAGATGCTTTAAATAAAATATCAACACTATTTAAAACTGTTGATGGTGGAGTAAATTGGGTTTTATTTTATTCAAGTACGAGACATTCATCTGCATCTACGCGTTTTAATGAAGGTGAAATGCGAAATGGAGCGATTGATTTTTTAGACGAAAGTAGATTGATTTGGGGGTGTGGAACTACCCAGTTTTATTCTGCGACGGGTGGTAGAGGAAATCATTGTGCAGTTACTTCAATTCAAACATATACTATGAGTATTCCTAATATTAATTTGGCTTTTTTCGGTAGTTCAGGTATAGGAGGATCTAATACTGGAGGAGTTAGTTATGGTATTTCAGGCTATCAAGCTTCTGATTATTTCGATTTTGATTTAGTGACACCAGATGATTTATATAGTGTAACTGGGCACTCTGATAATGAAGTAATAAAAATCAAGGTCAGTAAAGATAATACATCTATTTCAAAACAAATTACAGGGGCAACTAAAGATGATCAATTTTACGGAATAGATTTTCTAGATTTAAACTATGGTTTTGTTGTAGGAAAATTTGGAAAAGTAGCATACACAACGAATGCAGGAGATTCATTTGATCAAGTAACTCCTTTCACTAACGAACAGCTGAATGATGTGCTTTTTTATACGAATAGTTCAGCAATAGTTATTGGAAACAATGGGACAGTTTTAAGAATGATTTCGACGATACCTACTAATTCAGTAATTACACCTGTTAAGCCAATTTATAACGAAACAGATATAAATTGGAACACTATTTCATCAGGAACAACTAATGATTTATATGAAGTTGAGGTTAAGAATGGAGTCACCTATATCGCGGGAGATGGATTAATACTTAAATCTATTAATGCTGGATCTACTTTTAGTGCAGTTTATACAGATGTAAACTATCAGTTTAGAGATATCACTTTTGTTGATGCATCTATTGGTTGGATAATTGGATATAATGTTTCTCTTAAAAGAGCAGATGTTTTGAAAACAATAGATGGTGGTTCAAGTTGGACATTACAAACAACTTTACCGGGAAGTAGTGCTGGTATAATAACTGGATTAGTAATTGAAGCATTTGATGCTAATTATGTACTAGCAAGTTATGCAGATCCAGTGAATTCACTCAAAAAAATAACGAATGATGGTGGAATAAATTGGTCGAATGTTGGAGGAAATTATGAAGCAGCTCCAATTTCTGATTTTATCTTTTTTGGGACTGATTATTCTTCTTCCGGCCATCAAGGGTATGGAACAAAACGAACTGGAGGTGGAACCTATTTTACAAGTAATCTTGATAATGGAGCTGGAAATGATGTTGCAGGTTGTAACTCATTAACAAGCTCTTCTTGGATAAAAAACTACGGGATGAATGCTATAAGTTCAGCTGACAATCATATGTCGATAGCTAGGGATCTTTTTTCTAATCCTTCGACTAGTTGTGAAGAAGGAAATTTAGAAAGATCTAAAATACCAAATCCGAAATTAGCGAGTGATTGGTCTTGCTATCCAACATATACACCTGTTCACTACTATGGTGTTAAAATGATGAGTGCAAATGAAATTTGGCTAGCAGGTGAAAAAGGTACAGTTATAACTACTAGATTAGCTAACGGTGGAATAATTAGTGATTATGGTAAACCAGGTTCTCAAAAAGAATGGTTCGGTCATAATACTGGAACATTTAATCATTTATTTGATATTGAATCAATAGACAACAATAAGATGATTTGTGTAGGTAAAAATGGAACAATAATTATAACTAGCAATGCACAATCAACTGGGTTTTTAACCACTTTAAGTTTAGAAGAACTAAATCAATCAAATGAAGTATTTAACATTTTTCCAAATCCTACAAATGGATTTTTTAATGTTAATATTTCTGATAATTTAATCGGTTCTAAAATGGAAATAATAAGTTTAGATGGTAGGGTAATTACTCATTCTTTTTTAGAGAATAATAAGGTAGATATTGATTTATCTAATTGTATTAATGGCGTTTATATTATTCAAATATCAAATTTAAACACTATAATTACAAATAAAATAATTAAAAACTGATGTTGTTTAGGTGATAAAAAAAGCAATAACAAACTAAAACCTATTTAAGTGAAAACAACATCGTAATTGTGGCTTGTAGATACCATTATTAGAATTCAACATTCATAATATCTCATTATCTTTGAAAGTCTAAAAACAATAACAATGTCAAAACTTCCAAACGTAGGAACAACCATATTTACGGTAATGTCGCAGTTAGCAGCAAAATATGGCGCTATTAATCTTTCTCAAGGTTTTCCAAATTTTTCGGTTGATACACAATTAACCGATATAGTAAAAGAGATTGCGCGCGATTCTATTCACCAATATTTACCGATGGCTGGTTATCCACCTTTATTAGAGAAAATAGGTCGAACAATTGAGAAATCGTATGCAAGAAATTTAGATCCACAAACCGAAATTTTAGTTACGGCCGGAGCTACACAAGGTATTTATACTACTATTCAAGCTTTTGTGTCTGTTGGACAAGAAGTTATAATTTTAGATCCGAGTTACGATTGTTACGAACCCGCTGTAATTTTAGCCGGAGGAAAACCAATTCGAATTCCTTTGAATCCGGATTTTTCTCCGAATTGGGAAGTAATAGAAAGTGCTTTTTCGGATAAAACAGCGATGATTATCGTCAATAATCCTCATAATCCTTCGGGTAGAATTCTAAATTCAGATGATTTGGATCAATTGGAAACCATATTAGCAAAGTACCCGAAAGCTATTTTATTGTCAGATGAAGTGTATGAATACATCACTTTTGAAGAAAAACACATTTCAGCAAATACCCGAAAAAATTTAATTGATAAAACGGTTATTATTTCTTCTTTTGGTAAAACATTTCATATAACAGGTTGGAAAATAGGATATTTAGTCGCTCCTGAATATTTAATGATTGAAATCAAGAAAGTACATCAATTTTTAGTTTTCAGTGTAAATAGTATTGCCCAAGTAGCACTTTCCCATTATTTAGACAAAGTAAATGTCAGTGAATTGGGTGCTTTTTACCAAGACAAACGCGATTTGTTTCGAAATTTAATAAAAGACAGTCGCTTCGAATTGTTGCCAAGCGAAGGCTCTTATTTTCAGGTTGCATCCTATGCTTCCATTTCATCCGAAAATGATGTAGATTTCACAAAAAGGTTGGTAACAGAACACGGAGTTGCCACTATTCCTATGTCGGTTTTTAATGCAGACGGAAGAGACGATAAATTAATCCGTTTTTGCTTTGCCAAAGACACTGAAACATTAACCCAAGCAGCTTTAAAATTATGCAAGATTTAAACGTAACATTGGTCCAAGCGAATCAAGTTTGGGAAGATAAACAAGCGAATTTAGATAACTACTCCAAGTTAATCGAAAAAACTACGGACACTGATTTAATCGTTTTACCCGAAATGTTTCATACTGCTTTTTCAATGAATGCAGAAGAATTTGCTGAAACAATGGAGAATTCAGTAGGGTTAAATTGGTTAAAGAATACCTCGAAAGAAAAAAACGCAGCTATCTATACATCATTGATAATCAAAGAAAAAGGTAATTTTTATAACCGAGGAGTTTTTGTACATCCAACTGGAGAAATTGCAACGTATGACAAGCGAAAATCTTTTGGTTTAGCAGGCGAAGATCGCGTTTTTACTGCTGGAACATCACGTCAATTAGTAGAGTTTAGAGGTTGGAAAATTCAATTACAAATTTGTTACGACTTGCGTTTTCCTGAAATTGCTCGAAATACATTGGATGCTTCTGAAAATCCGTTGTATGATATTTTAATCTATGTAGCCAATTGGCCAGAAAGAAGAAATGTTCATTGGAAAACATTATTGACGGCTAGGGCAATTGAGAATCAATGTTATACAATTGGCGTGAATAGAGTAGGGGAAGATGGTAAAAATTTAAACTATTCAGGAGACAGTTTACTTGCCGATCCACTTGGTAGTACTCAATTTTTAACACCTCACTTGGAGGAAGTTAAATCGTTTACTCTTTCAAAAACAGAGCTCACAAAAATCCGAAAAGATTTACCTTTTTTGAAAGATCAATAAACAGCTAAAATGGATTTCATCTCAATTGGCTTTTTTGGACTTTTCATCATTACTTTCCTTTCGGCGACAATTTTACCATTCTCTTCAGAATTGTTCTTATTGTTTATGCTTTCAAAAGGTTACGACCCTATATTATGTCTTTTAGTAGCTACAATTGGTAATAGCTTGGGTGGAATAACCAACTATGGTTTAGGGAGATTAGGTAATTTAAATTGGCTTAAAAAAGTCGGTGTTACAGAAGAAAAATTAGATAAATCATCCATTAAAATTCAACGAT
Source organism: Flavobacteriales bacterium (assembly GCA_947380375.1). Taxonomy (GTDB): domain Bacteria; phylum Bacteroidota; class Bacteroidia; order Flavobacteriales_D; family Crocinitomicaceae; genus CAIUKX01. Next base: position 330 of record CANCQX010000048.1, on the reverse strand, counting down.
ACGGTGGTTGGTTGGCATTTTTTTCCTGGGTTCCAATAATTGGTGATCCCTTATTAGTCGCATTGGGGTATTTTCGAGTTCCTTTTTTGCGAATATTGATTTTAGTAATTTTAGGTAAGTTTTTAAGATATTGGTTAATTGTTCAATTCTATCTTTAAGAAAAAGCTAACCAAATTCTAATTATCTTTACCCTAAAGAAATTTATTTTATGGCAAAACTTTGCTTGGTTCCTACGCCAATTGGCAATCTGGAAGACATTACGTTACGATCCATTCGAATTTTAAAGGAAGCAGATATTATTTTTGCTGAAGATACGCGTGTTACTAAAAA
>CANCQX010000047.1 GCA_947380375.1 Flavobacteriales bacterium | reverse complement strand
AATACATTTCAAGTTAGTAAGAATGCAATAGACAATTACTTGATTAAAAATAAAGAGAATTATGATTTGACTTCAAGTATTTTTTTAGAAAAATCATTGCATAAATTTGGAACTTATTTTTCATTATCGACCTTAAAAGCATTAACATTATCTTATAAATTGGATATAAATCAATCATTAGATAATACCAATAAACACCATTTTAAAGATGCCAAATTGGTGCAGTTATTTAATAGATATGCAACTTATAATGGATCTTCACCCTATAAAACACCAGGTATAATGTCGATGATTCCTCATTTGGAAATGGATTTAGGGACTTTTTTACCAGTAGGTGGAATGAAAGAAATTTCTGAAAGTTTGTATCGGTTTGCCTTGAAAAAAGGGATTCATTTTAAATTTAATGAAGAGGTAGAAAAAATCTCAATTCAGAATAAAGAAGTTAAAGGAATTGAAACTATAAAAGGCAAATATGAAGCTGAAATAGTAGTTTCAAATTCAGATGTTTTTACAAGTTATACTAATTTATTGAAAGATGATCTTCCTCCTAAAAAAATAATAAAGCAAGAAAGATCCAGTTCGGCAATTATATTTTATTGGGGTATTCAAAAAACTTTTCCAGAATTGGATTTACATAATATTTTATTTAGTGAAAATTACGAAAAAGAATTTGATCAAATATTTAATAAACAGTTAGTTTCTGATGACCCTACAATTTATATAAATATAACGAGTAAGGTAGAAGGAATTGATGCTCCAGATGAATGTGAAAATTGGTTTGTAATGATTAATACTTCTGCTAATTTCGATCAAGATTGGGAAGAATTAATAATTCAATCAAAAAAAAATATCGTGACAAAAATAAATTCGATATTAAAAACTGATATTGAAAAATACATAGTATGCGAATCAATTTTAGATCCTCGTAGTATCGAATCTAAAACTAAATCACACCGAGGGTCATTATACGGTGCTTCAAGTAATTCAAAGTTTGCAGCTTTTTTACGTCATCCAAATTTTACAAGAAAGGTGAAGGGGTTGTATTTTTGCGGAGGATCTGTACATCCAGGTGGTGGAATTCCACTTTGTTTACTTTCTGCAAAAATTGTTTCTGATTTGATCGATTAGTTTTAAAAGGATGAGGTATTTTAACATTTATCTATATTACAGGTAGTTATGAATAAATTAAGTGAGTGCCCAATTTGTGGAAATGAAAAATTAAATTCATTTATTAGAACTAATGCTCAGATGCATGTAAGAGGAGATGAGTTCAATTTTGATAAGTGTGATAATTGTAGCTTGGTCATGTTGAATCCTCGTGTAGATATAGATAAAATTGAGGATTACTATACTCACTATTATTTACCTTATAGAGGATCTAGCGCATGGGGAAAATATCATTCTATGGTTGAAAAGAGTCAACATAAATTGGATAAAAAAAGGGTTGATTTAATAGCTAAGTATAAAAAAGATATTAATCCAAAAACAACGGTATTAGATATTGGCTGCGGTAAACCTTCATTTTTGGCGAAATTCCATGATAAATTTCAATCCAACTGTATTGGAATTGATTTTTCTGACAAAGGTTGGACTGATAATTCAACTTCTTTTGAAAATCTGAAACTATCTGTAATGGATGTAAATAATTTAGAATTAGATTATTCCCCTGATATTATTTCGATGTGGCATTATTTAGAACATGATTATTCGCCAAAAGAAACATTGGACAAATTAAAAACGATAGTTGCACCAAAAGGGTTGGTGTTTATTGAGGTGCCAAATTTTGAATCGGAGAGCAGAAAGAAGTTTGGTGCTAATTGGGCAGGTTACCATACTCCAAGACATACTTTTTTATTTTCTCCTAAAACAATAACACAACTCTTAAAAGATACAGGTTTTTCAATTGTTGATATAAGGATAAATGGAACTTTAGATCCATATAATTTATACTGGATGAGTAAGATGGAAAAAAAATATATCGATTGGTCTAAAAATATGGAAGGTGAGTTCTGGGGATATGTCAGGGGAATGCTGCTTTTTAGAATAAAACAATTTTTTAATAGAAATAAATCTTTTGGTGTAATGACAATTATTGCACAGGCTGATTGAAGTTCCACTCTTTTCCTTGCCAGGTTCCTTGAGTTTTATAAGGTTGAAATCTTGCAAATAATTCTTCAGAATACCATTTTAATTCTTTCGTAAGTGCAATCGCTTTTTTATGTTCTTCACTATTGTAGGCGAAATTTTTCAAATCTTCTACTGATTCCCAAATGCTAAAAGTTGACATTTGTTTAAGAGGGATTTCTCCAATTCCTTTTGTGAAGAATAGTCCTTTTGCATTTTTTATTGATTTTTGTGATGTGGGAACATATTTCCAAAATTTAACCATACTCCTGTTTTTGATAGTAGCTCTTGTAATAACTGCAACGTATGGATTTTCTGGATTTATTTCTTTGTTTTTGATAAATGGGTTCTTGCTAGACCAAAGTCCATGTGAAGATATATTTCGCAAATAAGTTGTTAGAAATTCAGTGCTGTGATTTTTATATCTAGATATAATCTTTGAATTGTCTAAAAATAAGTCTGCATCTTTTTCAGTATTCCAAACTTGTATAAGGCAATAAACAGACCAATCAGGAAGTGGGTTAAAACCTAATCCTTTACCACTACCCATTAGCTTGTAAAAAGTTTGATTTTCGACCTTTTTTAGAGATGAATGAGCAAATTGCATCATAAAAAACGCCCATAATTTAGTATGAAATGATTTAAATTTAAAAAATGTAATTGTTGTTATTTGATTTTCCATGTTTTATGTATTGTATTTAATTTTAATCAATACGATTGAGTGAATTTACACATTTCAATTATAGGTTCTTATCGAAATTTGAAAATTAAATACTTTTATGATTAAAAAAAGGAGAATCTATTTCCAAAAAACACAATTTGGGTGTATATTCGCACTAACGAACAAAATTAAAAGTTGAAGCATTATTTGTTTTATTTAGTTGTTTTTGTTTAAGTTGACAATTTATTGATAATTCATAACTAATACACATGAAGACAGATCCGGAAATTATTAAGCATTTGATGCAGCAGGGTAGCCTTCTTCCAAAAGAAGAAATGTTAGAGATTACACCTAAAAAAGGAAAGTTATTTATTGGTATTCCAAAAGAAACTTTTTTTCAGGAGAGACGTGTTGCTCTTGTCCCAGAAGCTGTACAGATATTAGTGTTGAACGGACATCGGGTTAAAATTGAATCTAAAAGTGGGGAAATGGCTAATTTCTCAGATCGAGATTACAGTGAGGCAGGTGCCGAAATTTGTCATGATCCAAATGAAATATTTCAATGCGATATCATTTTTAAAGTTGGTCCACCTTCTGAAGATGAAATAGATATGATGAAAGGAAATCAGACACTTGTTTCAGCTTTACAGATTGCGACACAAGCAAAAGTGGTTCTTCAAAAATTAATGACAAAAAAAATTACAGCAATTGCCTGGGATTTTATTCGTGATGACGAGGGTGTTTTTCCAATTGTCAGAGCAATGAGTGAGATTGCGGGTACGACTTCAATTATCGTTGCAGGTGAATTACTTTCTTGTTACAATACAGGAAAAGGTATTATGTTAGGAGGGATAACAGGAGTTAGACCAACTGAAGTAGTTGTGATTGGAGCGGGAACAGTTGGTGATTATGCAATTAGAGCAGCTCAAGGTTTGGGAGCTTCTGTCAAAGTTTTTGATAATTCAATGTCACGTTTGCGACGTTTGCAAAATAATTCAAGTACTAGACTTTATACATCTGTTATTCAACCTAAAAGTTTAGCTAAGGCTATTCAAAATGCAGATGTTGTTATTGGAGCTTTAAGAGCGCCATTAGGAAGAACACCTTGTGTGGTATCTGAAGAAATGATAGAGTCAATGCAAACAGGTTCTGTTCTAGTTGATGTAAGTATCGATCAAGGAGGTTGTTTTGAAACTTCAAGGGTTACAAATCACAATGAACCAACTTTCGTTAAACACGGTGTTATTCATTATTGTGTTCCAAATATTGCATCTAGGGTTTCTAGAACTGCTTCTTTAGTGCTTTCTAATATATTTTCACCTATATTATTAGAAATGGGCGAAAAAGGCGGTTGTAAAGAATTAATTAAATCAGATGAAGGATTTAGAGGTGGTGTTTATATTTACAAAGGGGTTTTGACAAGTGAAGTTCTTGGGAAAGTTTTTAATTTAAAATATAAAAACATAGAACTATTAATTATTTAACTTTTAATGATTAAACCTATAGCATTACCGAAAGCAAATTTACACCTTTCTAAAAAAGGTGATTCTATTTTTGTATGGTGTGTTGCTAGGAAAAAAACGTTGCTTTTAACTCCAGAAGAATGGGTGAGACAGCATGTTATTCATTATTTGGTTAATGATAAAAGTTTTCCATTAGGATTAATTATTTCAGAGCATTCTATTAAAGTAAATAAGTTAGCTCGACGTTGCGATATTGTGGTTTTTGGAACAGATCAAAAACCGAAATTAATCGTTGAATGCAAAGCTCCTGAGGTAGCGATTAATCATAAGGTTTTGCACCAAATATCTCAATATAATTTTAATTTAAATGTAGATTACTTATTCTTAACGAATGGTTTAACTCATGTTATTTGTAAAGTTAATAGAACTGAAAATACATTGGAATATTTAGAAGAAATACCTCATTTTTCAATATTAAATTTACAATGAAAAAAGTAATTTTAGGATTTATTTTATTTTTTAGTTTTCCAGTTTTTAGTCAAAATGCGGATATAGATTTATTAAAAAAAATAAATAGTAGTTATACTTCTAATGGAGGTTCTGTTTTTACTTTTGTTACGAATAGTGTTGATTATGGAGGAATCGGTTTGCCGATTGGATTGTTTGCAACTGGAATTATTCGAAAAGATAAAGTAATGACAATCAATAGTTATGAGTTAGTTACTTCAACCATTGTTGGAAGTGTTCTTACTACTACCATGAAATTTTCATTTGATAGAACAAGACCATTTGTAACCTATCCCAACGATATTACAAAATATACAAAGGCGGGTTCAAAATCTTTTCCATCAGGTCATACATCGATGGCTTTTGCTACAGCTACTTCAATAAGTTTAATGTATCCTAAATGGTATATCATTGCACCTTCCTTTTTATGGGCTTCATCGATTGGTTATTCAAGAATGTATTTAGGAGTTCATTATCCATCAGATGTTTTAGCAGGTGCTTTATTAGGAGCAGGTTCAAGTATTGGTACTCATTATCTTTTTAAATATTTGAAAACCAAGTATACTAAAAAAGAAGAAAAATTATAAATAAAAAAGATCCAAGATTTAAAACCTTGGATCTTTAAGTTTTGATTATAAAGTTATCCTATCCAAAAACTTTCTTCAATAAGTCGGAAGCTCTTGCAGCAGGATTTTTTCTAATTTCTAATTCTTGTTTTGCAATTTGAATGAAAAGACCATCAATTGCTTTATTTGTTGCATATTCAACCAAGTCAGGGTTAACTTTTTGAACCAAAGGAATAGCATTATAAGCTGTAAAAACCGTTGTCCAATGTTTTGTTGCACCAACTTTATCCAAAGAAACTTTTATAATAGGTTTGAATTTTTCAACCAAAGCAGTACGAGTATTACTACTTAAATAAGTAGTTGCTGCATCATCTTTTCCATGTAAGATATTCATCACATCTTTTAATGTTAAGTTTTTAATTGCAGTGACAAATAAATCTTTAGAGGCACTAGCAGCATCTTCAGCAGCTCTGTTTATAGATTCAATTGCTTCATCTACCTTTTTCCCTTGACCAATTTTTCGTAATTTATCTTCTACTCCTTTTGCTTCTTCAGGCATAGGAATTTTAATTTGAGGATCTTTGAAATACCCATCGGCTTTCGATAATTGGCTTACACCTTTTTCAATTCCATTGTTTAAAGCTTCCTTTAAACCTCTTCCAACTTCTTCTTCACTCAGACCTGTCGCTGAAGGTTTAGATGTTGCTACTTTTTCAAGTCCCTTTTTTAAATTAGGCATTTGAGCAACTGCAGAAAAATTATTTCCTACCAATATTGTTGCCACTAAATAAACTACTTTTCTCATTTTTATTTTTAATTATATTTCAACCTCAACCTTAACCTTAACCTTAACCTCTATCTCAACCCTTAACCCCCTTAATAATATCCTCTATCAAACTTGGGTCCAAAAGTGTAGATGTATCTCCAAAATTGGAAAGTTCACCTTCTGCAATTTTTCTCAATATTCGTCTCATGATTTTTCCTGAACGAGTTTTAGGTAGCCCTTTTACAAGTTGGATTTTATCAGGTTTAGCAATTTTGCCAATGAACTTACTTACTGATTCGGAAATAGAGTTAATAATCTCCTGTTCATCCCCTTCTATATTTCCAATTACAACGTATGCATAAATTCCTTGTCCTTTAATTGTATGTGGATAACCAACTACAGCAGATTCAATAGCGTATTTATTTTTATTGATAGCATCTTCGATTTCAGCTGTTCCGAACCGATGACCAGAAACGTTTATAACATCATCAACTCGACCTATTATTCGAAACATTCCGTTTTCATCTCTTTTAGCTCCATCTCCTGTAAAATAGTAACCATTATAGTTGGAGAAATAAGTGTTTTTACATCTTTCATGATCACCATATGTTGTTCGAAGCATTGAAGGCCAAGGAAATTTAATACATAAATACCCCTCAGTATCTGCTTCGTGTATTTCTTTTCCTTCGTTGTCTAATAAAACAGGGTCAATTCCTGGAAGTGGATAACCTGCATAGGTCGCTTTCATTGGGGAAATACCTCCTAAACCAGAAAGCATTACTCCACCTGTTTCTGTTTGCCACCAAGTATCAATTAACGGACAATTAGATTTCCCTATTTTTTCATAGTACCAATTCCAAGCTTCTTCGTTGATTGGCTCACCGACTGATCCTATTAGCTTTAAGGATGATAAATCTTGTTTCGTAACTAAGTTTTCATCAAAAGACATTAATGATCTAATAGCAGTTGGAGCGGTATAGAATTGGTTAACTTTATATTTATCAATTATTTGCCAAAAACGTCCACCATCTGGATAGGTAGGTATTCCTTCAAAAATAACGGAAGTTGCTCCAGATAAAAGCGGTCCATATACTATGTAGGAATGACCTGTAATCCAACCAATATCTGCGGTGCACCAAAAAACATCATTTTCTTCGTATTGAAATACATTTTGAAATGAATAGGAAGTGTAAACCATATAACCACCACAGGTATGGACAACTCCTTTAGGTTTCCCTGTTGAACCAGAAGTATAAAGGATGAAGAGCATATCTTCCGCATCCATTATTTCTGCTTCACATTCATTTTTTTGAGATTCGATTAAATGATGATAGTCAATATCTCTTTTAGAGACTACAGTAGGAGAAGAATTCAAGCAATTTAACACAATTACATTTTCAATAGATGAGCAGGTTTCTATTGCTATATCGACCATTGATTTTAAATCTACTTTTTTATCACCTCTATTTAAGCCATCAGCTGTAATAACAACTTTAGCTTTGGCATCTATTATTCTATCTTCTAATGCATTTGAGGAGAATCCTGCAAAAATAATTGAATGAACAGCTCCAATTCTTGCACACGCTAAAATTGAAACGACAGATTCTAAAACCATTGGCATATAAATACAAACTCGATCTCCTTTTTTGACACCAAGTGATTTTAAACCATTTGCAAGTTTACAGACCTCATGGTATAATTCTCTGTATGTGATAGACTTTGAAATGTCATTTGGATGGTTGGCTTCCCAATGAAAAGCAATTTTATTCCCATCTTTTTCAAGATGACGATCAAGTAAATTTTCAGTAATATTAAGTTGACCACCTTTGAACCATTCAATTTTCGGATCATTAAAGTTCCATTCGACTACTGAATTCCATTTTTTTTTCCATTTAAAAGTGGATGCAATTCCATCCCAAAATAAATCAGGTTGAGTAATACTTTTACTATAATCATGTTGATATTGCTCGAAAGATCGAATTCTTAAATCCATTTTCTTTTGGTTTGTATCAAATATAATTAAAATAGAAATCTAATAATGGATAAATAATAATTTTTTAGAATTAATAGTTGGAATAAACATAGAAAGAGTAAGCTTATCCCATATTACTTGAATTTTAATACAACAATATCTCTAAAAGTAGATGCTTATTTATTTTTCTGATTTTTTTAATTAATGCTACAAATCATTCTATTAAATATGCACTATCATTAAATTCTTTTTTGTTTAGACGTTTCTTTATAAATATTTTTAAATCAATGAAATATGAAATTGTATATATTATTTTTAACGTGTTCAATACTATTATTTTCTGCTTGTAATGGCTTTCCTCAGAAAAAGGAAAGGACTGAAATTAGTAAAATTCACCGAAACGAAAAAGGGAAACCTGAAGTGACTATCAAAGTAAATAAACACTTCGATAAAAAAGGAAATTTAGTTTCTTTTGATTCAACATATACTACATATTATTCTAATTCTAATGTCAATAAAAAGATGATGGATAGTTTAGTTCAAGAGTTTAAAAAGCCTTTTTCAGAACAATTTCCTCTTGCAAAAGATAAATATTTCAATACTTTATTTTTTACAGATTCTCTTATTAATGGAGATTTTTTTCATGAAGATTTTTTCAGAAAGCGAATGGAATTGAATGATGAGTATATGAGAAAAATGGTTGAGCAAATGGATGAGTTTAAAAATGATTTTTTTAAAATACATTCAACACATCAAGTTAAAAAAAGTAAGTAATTTATTAATAAGTGAGAAAAGATGGAAAATAAGGAAATTAATATACATATCAGTGATGATGTCGATTTGAAAGGTAATTTAAACATACCTAAAAAGCCAAAAGCGTTAGTGATTTTTTCGCATGGAAGCGGAAGTAGTCGTTTTAGTTCTAGAAATCGTTTTGTTGCTCAACTTTTAAATAAGCAAAATATTGCTACTCTTTTAACAGACTTGTTGACAGAAGATGAAGATAAGAATTTTGAAAATCGTTTTGATATTGAGTTGCTTACTGAAAGATTGGTTAAGGTTACAAATTATATGAGTCAGATTTCAGATTTAAAAGATTTAAAAGTCGGTTATTTTGGTGCAAGTACAGGAGCTGCTTCGGCTGTAAAAGCAGCTGCCCAATTAATGAATAAAATTCAAGCTGTTGTTTCGAGGGGAGGAAGGCCTGATCTTGCTGGTGATTCATTGTCTGAATTAGTTGTTCCGACTTTATTTTTAGTTGGAAGTTTAGACACACAAGTAATAAAACTAAATAATCAAGCATTTAACAAGTTGAAATGTGAAAAGGATATTCAAATAATAGATGGTGCTAGCCATTTGTTTGCGGAACCCGGAAAATTAAATGAGGTTGCTCAGTATGCTGTAGAATGGTTTGAAAAATACTTGGTTTTAAGTCCTGAATTAAATAAAATATAGTTATGCTTTATAAAAATAGAAAAGACGCAGCAATGCAACTTATTCCTTATTTGGAAAAATATAAGAATGAGCGAGTAGTTATTTTAGCAATTCCTCGAGGTGGTGTTCCAATTGCTTTCCATATAGCTAAAGAATATAATTTTCCGCTTGAATTGTTAATGACCAAAAAAATTGGTTATCCAAATAATCCTGAATTTGCAATAGGAGCAGTTAGTTTGGAAGATTATATAATTGATGAACGAATCGATGTCTCTCAATCTTATATTGATGAAAATGTAAAGCAAATTCGTAAGAATCTTGAGGAAAGATATAAGTTATTTATGGGGAAACATAAACCAATTGATTTAGAAAATAAAATTGTTATTATAGTTGATGATGGTATCGCTACTGGGAATACAATTTTATCATCTATTCGTATGTTGCGTAAACAAAAAATTAAAAAAATAGTCGTAGCTGTTCCTGTAGCACCAAAACAATCCGTATCAAAAATCAAAAATGAAGTGGATGAATTTATTTGTCCCTATACTCCTGAACATTTTATTGGTGTCGGTTTGCATTATAAAGATTTTTCTGAAGTAAATGATTTAGAGGTTATTCGACTTCTCCATGATTTAAAGAGTTTGAAAACAGTTGTTTAAAATAAATAGATTAAAATAATTAGTATGAGCGAAAAAATTCAATTAAAAACCTTTACGGAGGAATTAATAAATCTGCTTAAAAATAGTTCTCATAAACTTGAAAATAGTACAGATTTAAATCCTTTAATGGAAGAAATAGGTGATTCTCGTTTTGTTTTATTAGGTGAAGCAAGTCATGGTACTCATGAATATTATACTTGGAGAATGGCTATAACAAAACGATTGATTACTGAAAAAAAAATATCAATGATTGCAGTGGAAGGGGATTGGCCGGATTGTTATCGATTAAATCGCTATATTAAAGGTTATCCAGATTCGGGTAAAAATGCAGTTGAAGTTTTACATTCTTTTAATCGATGGCCAACTTGGATGTGGGCAAATTGGGAAATGGTAGCTTTTGCTGAGTGGCTTAAAAAACATAATACAAAATTACCGGAAAATGAAAAGATAGGGTTTTATGGACTTGATGTATATAGTCTTTGGGAATCAATGGAGGAAATTACGAAGTACTTAGAAAAAACAGATCCTACCGTATTAAAAACAGTTAATAAAGCGATGGATTGCTTCGAACCTTTTAATGTGAGAGAAGGGTTTTCCTATGCAGATAGAACCTATGGTCTTACTAAAACATGTGAAGAAGCTGTAGAAAAAATATTGATAGCAATAAGACATAAAATGAAGCATTACAACACTGATCACGAGGCTGTATTCAGTTTGGAACAAAATGCAATTGTGTCTGTGAATGCCGAACGTTATTACCATGCAATGATGCGAGGTGGAGAATCAACTTGGAATATACGTGATCGCCACATGGTAGAAACTTTAAATAGGTTAATGGATTTTCACGGTAAAAAATCAAAAGTTGTTGTATGGGAACATAATACTCACATTGGAGATGCGCGCGCAACTGACATGAGCAGGGGAGGGCTTGTAAATGTTGGACAGTTAATGAAGGAAGAGCACGAAAAAGAAGGTGTTGTAAGGGTAGGTTTTGGATCATACGAGGGAGATGTTTTAGCTGCTTACCAATGGGGTGGGGCAACTAAAAAAATGACTTTTCCGAAAGCAAGAAAAGGAAGTTGGGAGCATTTAATGCATGAAATGGGTAATGAAGATAAATTATTACTCTCAAAAGATTTTGAAAATCTAAAATCCACTTTTGGACATAGGGCAATTGGTGTGGTTTATGATCCTGAATATGAGTCAGGTAATTATGTGCAAAGTATTCTTTCTTCTCGTTACGAAGCTTTTATATTTTTAGACAAAACGAGTTCGCTTCATTCATTACATGTAAAACCTGATGGACTTCAAATGCCAGAAACATATCCTTGGGGAGTATAATTTCTAATTATGAAATAGAGTTAATTACAAATAGGCAGCTAGAAATGAGATTTATTGTAATTATATAATATTCTTATTTCTAGTTATTTGACTATTTTTTATTTCAAAAAGTTTAGTTAATCCAAAAATAAATAAAATATGTTCAAAAGGAAGTCTGAATCTTGCTCCCCCATCTCCAGTTAGAATTGCTGGAACAATGAACATTAGAATTAATATAGAAATTATAAATAGTAATTTAAAGTCACTATTTCGAAGTAAATCAATTATTTTTAGAAAGAAAAGCAGCCATAATAAGGCATAAAGTACCATAAAAAAATAGGTGAAAAAATAAATAATTTTTGATGTTTTATAAGGATAAAATGAGTTTTTTGTTGTTTTCCAATTGTAATTGAAGTAGTTTGATGTGTTTGAAATTAAGTTTTCGGATAGAAATAGATTAATTGTGTTAAATGAAAGTACTTTAATTGTTGAAATGGGGTAATAAACAATGGTTTTATACATTATTGCTTTATATTTTTTGTCTTTTTTTGAAATATCTGTAATTGAATTTAATTCATTTTTATAAGAGTTATAATCACTTGTTTTGCCTTCCATTATCAATACTTTTTTTGATAAATATTCAAACGCATTTAGACCGATAACACTACTTGGTGAATCGAAAGAATAATTTATATGATTTCTCAGGGTAGAAATATTTATAAGTAAAAATAATGAAATTGAAATTAAAAGGGATTTTAAGAAAGTCTTTTTAATATTTAAATTGTATTGTTTGGAAACAAAATATCCTACAGCAATATTTAATAAAGGAAGTAAGGTTAAAGTCGGTCGGATTAGAGAAGTAATGGTGCATATAAAAAGATAGGTAATTATATATTTTTTATTTTTTGACATGTAGGTTTTTAATCCAAAATAAAAACTAATAACAAATAAAAGAACAAATAGTGTATCGGTTAAAATCATTGCGCCTCTAGTAAAATAAACACCAAAAAAGCACAAGCTAAGAAAAATTGTTTTTATCAATTTATCATTGCTTTGGGGTAGAAGTATTTTTATTGTGGAAGATACAAAAGGATAGATAAAAGCAAATATAATTGATTGAAAAACCTGTAATGTTAGCAGCCAATATTTTCCAAAAGCAAAACAAAAAAAGCTAATTAATGCAGGATAGCCTATTGTTCTGAAATGATCTGGTGTCATATTTTCACCGAAAACACCATGTTTGATGAAGTTTTTTGCTGGGTCAACATAGGATATTACATCACTAGTATTCCAAATGTTATTTAGATATTTTCCACTTGGTATTTGGACGTTTATAAATGAAGATGAAAAGGAATAAAGCGTTATAAGAAATAAAATATTTAAAATTAAACCCAAGAAATATTGAGTGATAGGTCTACTAATGTCTATTTTTTTTAGCATTATAATTTATTTTTTGCCGTATCTAAAATATTCTAGGCTATTTAATTAAATTGTTACTTTCCCTTTTAGGTTGTTTTTATCAAAAATAATCATTTATTTGTTTGTAGAAATTAAAAAGCACAAAACGAAAAAATAGAACTACTTTTCATTCAAAGGAAGGTTTGATTTCTATTAATTGATTTGCTAGATACCGAAAATATTAATTTTGAGTTTATCGAAGCACTTAATAACAACTAGCAAAGCCACTTCATTTTTACAGTTAAAAAGTAAATTTGTAATATGTAAAATTAAACCCCATGACTAGGCATTAATTTTGATCTTTTTCTGCTAGTTAACTATATGTTATAATCTTAGGCTTCGGATTCCTCTTTCATATAGTATCAGTTGACAAGTTTATGAGCAATGCGTTGAATTGACTTTTTTCTTTTTCTTTTAACTTCACAAGATATTCGTTGGTATTCATAATAAAATGTTCGTGAGAAAGAAAATTAATAGAGGAATAAGTGTCGTGCCAATCTCCTAATTTCTCTTGTCGCCTGTTAATTTCCACTTCATTGAATTCAATGTCTTTTTGAATACTTTCAGGAAAGGCACAAAATAAATACATTAGTTTTTTAATTTTTGTTCTGTATTTATGCATATCAACTCTTTCCTGCTTTTTAAGTTTCTTATTTGCCTTATTTTTCTCTCTTTTAAAATATTTATTAATTATTAATTTATTTGGAAGTTTTTCTGGCAAATAAATAATTTTTCGAAAATTCTTTAGATGTCTTTTATATCTCGAACCACTTTTAATAAATTCCATGGTTAGAATATTTTCTTTATTTTTTAATTGTTCTATGAGGTTCTTGGGAGGAAGTGGAAATAATTCCAACAAGAGAATGTTTATTTGGATCTCCCTTATTTTTCCAGCTTTTCTAAATAATTGTTTTAGATTATCTGTATTATATTCTTCATTATATACTCTTTCAGCAAAGGATAATACCGCATTAATTTTTTTTATATCCACTCTCAATATATGAAGACATTCTGGCGTCTTATTTTTTATGTAGATAGAAAGATTCTTCTCAATGGATTTAAGTAGATCGAAAATAAAATGATTTAATAGATTTTTTTTCATTAGCTTTTTTTCAATAATAAATTTTGACTTTATTTCGGCTTCAGTCTTGAGCATAACTTTTTGAGGATAGTCGAATTGTGCTTTGGATCTAGTTTATTTCGCCCGTGAATTATCTATACTAGGAGTTTCAAACGTGATTTTCAATTTTTTGGTTTTGTTATAAAGCTAATTTCACATCCTAGGTTAGTGGTTCGAGGTGATTTATGCATATTGATATGGTTCCTTGTCGATTGTGATTTGTCTAACATTTTCCAATGCCTGCTTCATATATTTTTTCCAAAATGTTTTTGTAAAAACCCAATTAATTGGATAAAGCAAAATATTATTTGAATAAAGTGTATATGTGTATTCAATTAAGATTTTGTCCTTTTCAAGTTCCGTTGTTTGCCACTCTCCTACAAACTTATAAAACCCTAACATCCATGCTTGAAAATTGTTAATCTCAATTTTCCAATATTTGTTTTCAATGCGTTCAATCACATTGTCAACCGAACCAAAACCTCCTTTATGTGTTAATGATTTTTCAACAAATACTTTTTTACTTGAACCGATTTGTCCCCAGTGTTTGTCTTCTTTACAATGGGTTACCTTTGGCATTAGTCCATATCCAGTATGAACTTTTGATACGTCACAAAGCATAGGAGTTTTAAATGCTCTTTCCATTGAGCAATTAAAGGTTGTCGTAATTTTCACTTTCGTTTCCATTATTTATGTTTTATGTCTTTGTCGTTTGTTTTGAACAATGTGTCATTTTTTTTTAGACTGCCCCCTAAGGTTTTGCAGCTAATCAAGGTGACTGATATTTACTTCGGCAGGGACAGTCCAAACCGTTCCATCAGTTGCAGTTATTGAACCAAGTCTAGCAACTCTAAAAAATTTACTCTTCATTTTTATATAATGTTTAATTATTTTACAAATATAATTCACTTTTATCAGTTCATCAATTAATTAATGCTAACATCAAAGAGTTGCAAAATAAATTTGCAAAGTAACCACTTTTCCGCCCTCTTACGTGTATTTGCTGTTACGAGTAAGTAATTAGCAAGTACAAAAGATTGAAAGTTGAAATTAGAGATATGATCTCAATACAATTTGTTTAATATATTATTTCCTTGCTATTAATGATTGTTATAAGATTATGTTATTTTTTGTTTAAAGAGTGATATGAATCATTGCAATTAATTGATTTTAAAGGGAACTTAGAGGTAAATTATTATTTAACGCTTTTATAAAAAGGAAGAAGACATGAAAACAAAAGAATATAATTCAAAACTAAGAGCTTTATTATCTATTAGGAATTTTCATAATGCTTTTGAAAAACACTATGAACAATTAAAAAAAATTGAGGAAGAATTTGATAAGTTAAGTACAAATGCATTATCAATAATAGAAACAAATTGTAAGAAGGACGAAGTTGAGGAGTGGGAAGTGAGTCAGAAAGATGTCAGTGAATCTATTAAGTCTATTAACGATGTTTTAAGCTTACTTCAAAAGAAAATTGAAGGAAAAGAGAGAACAGATTCGAAAGAATTATGGAAACAATTTGGTATTTACGAAAACAAATTTAAAAAGGCTTATAGATTTTCTGAAAAGCTGGGATACGATTTACTTCCTGAGAATGCTCATAAGCATTGGGAAAAGGATATATGTAATTTTGAAGATGCTGTAATGCCTTTAATTGTTTCCCATGCAGATGCTTGTAAACTTGAACTTGAAATGATTGAAAAGTATACTCCAAAAGAGTTAGATGAGATTACTCAGGTTGTTGCAAACCTTATTCCTGATGATTTTACATTTGAAGAGGCCGATAAATACGAACAGGAATATTTGAATGCTGTTAAAGAACTCAAACAGGAGTTTAATAAGGATAAAAATCTTTGGGATAGATTTTTAGATATTTTAGCAGGTGGAACTCACCAATCTCCATCTGAGCGAGTTATGATGCAAAGATGGGTTAATGGCGAAAAAGAAGATGAACTTTAGTCGGGATTGTTTCTTTAAATTTAGGTTTTAAATCAAGGTGGAATTGTCTGCTATTACTTATAACGTTTGGGGATACCCGAATTGGTCTCTGTATTTAGTTTGTTTCGCCCAATTTGGGTATGCGCTGTTGAGAGTTGCTGTGAGCACAAAGCCTATGAAGTTTTTCCAAATGTTTTATTTTCTGAAGTTTATGGATTTTGTCAGACTACAAATTATTCTTACTCGTCATCTTCTTTTTGATAACCTTCATAATAATAAGATTGTTCTATTCCCTTAAAAATAACTTCTCTATTGTTAATTTCATCAGTTAAATTAGTATATAGTAAGGTTCTTAATTCCAGGTCATTAATAGGACTTCTTTCCATGCTTTGTAAATAAAGCGATTTATCTAAAAATTGCCAGTTTACTAATTTTTTCAATTTATTTTTTAGGAGTAAATCAAGCCATATACGCATAGTTCTTCCATTTCCTTCCATAAATGGATGAGCAATATTCATCTCTACATATTTGGCAACTATTTCTTCAAATGTAGTTTCTGGCATTTGTTCAATTTTAACCAAAATTTCATTTAAATACAAAGCAGTTGCAAATCTAAAACCACCCTTTGATATGTTTTTTGAACGAATTTGACCAGCAAAATCATATAGACCGTTAAACAAATAAATATGAATGTCTTTCAAACCTTTAGTTGTACCAACTTCGATTTTTTTAATATCGTCTGTATCAAATAAGCGATAAGCATTTTCTAAACTTTTTTTATCTATGTTTTTCATAAAATATTTGGAAATTTAGTTTTAGACATCTAAAAATAGTTTATCAAAAATACTTCAAATGTTTCTATTTTCCTTATTAAATTGTTCAATGTATTCGTCCTTCTTTTTTCGTTGTGATTTAAATTTCGAAGCTAAAATTTAAATCTTCCGGATGTCCCCCAGACCCGAAGCTGTCATTCGGGCAATTGCTTATAACGTTTTGAAGCTACGAGCAGCGGCGCTCTGGACCTAGTTAATCTCAAGCCGTTGATTGTAACTTCTGTTACTGGCTGGTTTTGACACCATGCATACACAGCTTTTCCGTGTTTCAACTTCTCTATATCCAGCGAATCCGTGTATGAACTTCAGCCGTAGGCTTTTTTTGTATGTTCAATGTCAAGTTTCATTTTTGTCATAAACACCAAATTTAACAATGTTTGTCAAACCGCGGTTGTCAAATTCTAAATGTCAAAATGTCAACTTCTCTGTATTCAGCGAATCCGTGCATCAACGTCAGCCGTAGGCTTTTTTTGTATTTCGCAATTTACTTTTTGTCAAACATCTTAGTTATTAAACCAACAAATCCAATTAAAAATATTATAAACCCCGAACACCAAATAAATGCTGTGAATGAATCATTATTTTTATCAGTCATTGCATACATAACTAAAAAACCGCCGAAATATATCAGGATTGTGAAAAGAATTAATAATTTATGTCGTTTAGTCATTTTATTGATAGAAAAATTTCAGTTTTAATGATTCCTGTTAATCGAAGCGAGAATCAAACTTGCCAGTAACGTTTTGCGCCTTTAGCGATGGGCGATACCGAGGCAAAACACCCTAAACCCGAAGCGAGATTTATTTCAAATGTAGTAAATATTTTCTTCGAAGTGTGGTATAAGAGCCTAGTGCTAAGGCGCTGTTATAGGGCGTTTTATTTTTTTTTAGACTTTCGTTTCACTTATTTTGTTTTCCTTGTTTTGAAATAACTTTGTCTTCTACCTCTGTCTCCTGCACCAAAGATTAAAATATGTCCGCTTTCATTCCATTCATTGTCTATTATTAAATCGTCTTGAATTGTCGTTCCAATTCTAATTCTATTTATATTGTGTTTTGCGTAAATAATTGGAATTACTTTGCTTTCGTTTCGTATGTATATTTCATAATAACCTTTCTTATTAAACTCTCCGTTAAATATTTTGTTAATTATTGTTCCGCTGTCATTGTAGGTTATTTGCAATTTCAAAGAGTCAATGAATTTGATAGATACACTATCAACATTATCAGTATTAACAGAATTAATTTCAAATAATGTTAGGAGCGTTGGGTTACCATATCTGTCACCACGAACTTTAAATGAATTATTGGCAACTCTAACAGAAAAGTTTTTGTCAACGTATTTTAATTGTGATTTTCTTACATTCAAACCTGTTCTACAAGAATAAAGTAGTAAAAATGTTGTTATAAATATTATCGTTCTTAACAATTGTTTCATCTTTTTAGAATGCCCTATAACGTATCGCTATACGCAATTGCGTATATACCTACTATATTAATTTATGTTATGTTATTTAAAATCAATACTATATCCGATTTTTATCGGTTGTAAGTTGTTGTTTCGAGGATATTTAAGTGTTTCGTTCATCGTTATTTTTATTTGTTTGTTAAAAGTAGTTTTATTTTTTAGATATCCAAATTATCCAAAGGACTTTTTAGCTGTTCAAAACCTTTTGTTGTTACATGGGTGTAAATTTCGGTGGTTTTACTATTTGAATGCCCTAACAAACTTTGTATATACCTCAAATTTGTTCCATTCTCAAGCAAGTGAGTTGCAAAACTATGTCTGAGTGAATGCACACTTACTTTCTTCTTTATTTTTGTTTTTTCAACAGCGTCTCTGAAAATATTTTGAATGCTTCTAGTTGAATAGCATCCACCATCTTGACCTTCAAATAGGAATTCTTTTGGTCGGTATTCTTTAAAATAATCTCTTAAAATGTGTGAAGTTTTCTTTTTTTTCTTAGTTCTATATATGTTAGGTGCCCTTAATTAAAATATTTTTAATACGAATCCTATTATATTATTAATACACTGTAATTTGTTTAGTTTTAGTTGGTGTAATTGAGTTGTTTTCATAATACTTTATTGTGAAAGTTGAATTACTTTGTAAATAAAGTCTTAAATTACATGATTTACCACTTTCAATGGCTGTAAATGTTTGATCTATATTGTTCCATTGTGTAAAGTCCCAATTTAACATTGAATTAATACCCCAAGCTTGACCATTATTCAATTGTATATTTATTTTTAGAGAAGTTCCTAATGGCAGAAATGCAGATAGGTCGTAGTAAGATCCTGGATTTGAACTAGTCGCTGATATACTTGCAGGTATACTTATATTTTCTGTACCATATAAAATATTTAATCCATAAATCCCAGTTTGCGGGTACTGTATATTTTTAGTAAAAGTAAAGGTAGATGAGTCTGTAAACTGCTTAACGTATTTTTCAAAATTAGAAATAACAGTCGTTATTCCAAGCGAAATATATTTATTTTCAATGTTGCTTCTTATTGATTGTAAATTAAGTAGTTTTGCGTCATTTATTAAAGATGTACCAATTGTAGGGCTGTTTAAAATTCCATCAGTTCTAATGTCCGTTGAAATATCACCAAGCAATTGAGTAAGCTCAGCTTCTGTTCTGTAACCCTGTAAAATTAAAGAGGCTGCTAGTAAAATAGCATTGTCATCTCCGTTTTTAGAAATATCTAATAATTCTGATTCAGGTATCCCTGTTTTATTTATTAAAAAAATATTTAGTACTTCTGTTTGGGCTTGAGTTTTAGCATTAGCGAAAGTTGATCCATTACTAAGTAAGTAACCCATTCTAGAAGCTTCTAGAGTGGTTAAAAGGTTTACGTTGACAGAACTTTTGTTTGACAAGTCAGATAGGGCATAAAGAGAAATTGGTGCTAAAGAGTTTTCATTTGTAACTTCATTGAAATAGAATCCATCCGCTTTTAGTTTAGCGAATTGGGAAGTCATATTCAAATTGTAAATTTCAAATGAACCTGAGTTGTCTAAAATCTGAGTATTAAAAGACTTTCCTGTTTGTGAAAAGTTATTGTCTAATTCAAATAAGGTTAGAGAAGAACCATTTAGTAGGGGGCCTTTCTGACTTAGACCACTTATTTTATCTTTTATAAAAGAGGGCGTAGTTAGTATTTCTTTATCCTTCTTGCAAGAAAAAAGAATGGTAGCTAGTAAAAATGTTAGTCCGATTATTTGTTTCATGTGTTGTAGTTTTTTATTCTTAAAGTTTCGATATACTTAATTGTTTATATCCCCCTATGTTAATTTATGCCATCAATTTTAAATTCAATTATATATCAGATATTTATTGGTTGCGTGTAAATGAGTCGAAAAAATTTAAGTGTTACATTCATTGATGTTTTTATTTATTCGTTAAAAGTAGTTTTATTTTTTAAATATCCAAATTATCCAACTGTATTTAATTAGTTAATTTACTACTACTTGGTGTTTAAATCCTTTTGTAGTTACTCTCAACCTCAATCTCAATCTCAACCTCCCCTTCAATACATAAACCCAAACATCCACAGTGGAATTCTATTTCCACTTCCGAATTCTGTTTCATCGATTGCTAAAAATGCATTTGGAACACCTTGGATTTGCTTACTAGTTTTACCTTGACCGCCAATTTCAAATGTGTAAATGCTATCAATCATAAAATCACCGTATTTTGAAGTGGTTACTTCATGGTTTACATTTAATTGGTTAAAGAAAAACGTTTCTCTTAAATTTCCTATGTTTACTTGTTGGTCAGAAAACATGTATGATAAATTGGTGTTTTGAAGATAAATTTTTTCAGGTTTTTGTAAAAAAGTTATTCCTTTTGTGGAAGCATGAACCAATGAGATTAATTGAGCTTTATCTAAAATGTCAAATAACCTG
Source organism: Flavobacteriales bacterium (assembly GCA_947380375.1). GTDB lineage: Bacteria > Bacteroidota > Bacteroidia > Flavobacteriales_D > Crocinitomicaceae > CAIUKX01. The sequence goes on along the minus strand of CANCQX010000047.1, from coordinate 1,021 downwards.
AGTATCGTATTTCTTGCCACCTGAAGCTTAGTCGATAACTTGCTCACGTTTGGTGTGAAAGGAACGGATTGACTAATAACATACAGTAATTTTTTCATCGTTCTAACTGTTGTGTAGTTTAATTCCTCAAAGGGTGCAATATCGGAATCTATAATCAAATTGGTGACCTCATTTAATTTTTGATGATAACTGCTTTTACCTTCCTGATAAAATGGATAATATCCGTAATTTAAATAATTTTTGAAATGAGTTTTTAATTCAAATTGGTCTAAATATTCGACTGATAAAGTAGAATGATTATTCAATATATCAAAAATCGTCAGTTTAGGGAGGTCAATTTTTTGATCTAAAAGTAGAAATTCTCTAAAAGACAATCCTACTAATGTATAAACAACAGCTCTTCTTGATAAGTCTTCTTGACCTTTAGAGATTTCAAGAATAGAGGATCCCGTTACGATAAATCTACTGTCAGGGTAGTCGTCATAAATATTTTTTAGATCTTTCGACCAGTATTCATATCTGTGTATTTCATCTATGTAAAAAGATCTGTATCCTTTAGTGTGTAATGCTTCGATTACCTCAACCAATCGATTTGTTTCGAAAAAATAATCATCCAAACTTAAATAGATAGATTTTTCTATATTATCTTTTAAATGTTGGAGAATGAGTGTCGTTTTTCCAGTTCCTCTATGTCCTAAAATTAAAATAAGTCTTTGCTGCCAGTCAATTTTAGAGAATAAATACCTCTTAAATTGAGTTTTTGTATTCTGTATTTTTTTATTTGATTTGTTAATTAAGTATTCCATTGTATGAATTGATTAAATCTGTAATTGTCTCTTTGTTTTATTAAATATAGTAATTGTTTTTTAGATATTACAATTGCTTAAATTGTTGTTTGTATACTACAAATATAGTAATTGTTGTTTGTATATTACATTTTTAATATTTGTTTTTTATAAAATACAACTATTAAAATTGTTGTTTATATATTGCATTTAAAATTGTTGTTGTTTGTAAAATA
>CANCQX010000046.1 GCA_947380375.1 Flavobacteriales bacterium | reverse complement strand
TTAAGTTTATTTAAATTAAATATTTTTCATAATTTTTTAATTATAGTTTTTATTATCAGTTGATTATATTTTTTAAATTTAATTTTAGTTTAAATAATTTTTTCTTTAAAATAACATATTTTATGAATAGTTTAATGAAGATTGCATCCTATAAGAAATATTGTATTTATATTTATCCGTTATATTTAATATCAGTGTTATCATGAATAAACTTTTTAAAAACTTAATATTGCCATTATTTGCGTTACTAAGCGTTAGTATATTTGCTCAAAATGAGCATTTTAATTGTGGCTTATCTAAAAAATTGGAAGAATTATATGCTTCTGACCCTAGTCTAGAGGTAGATCAGTTGAAAATGCTTCAGAATGCAAGTCAAATAAAACATGAAAAAGGTTTAAAGTTAACTGTTTACACTATTCCAATTGTGTTTCATATTATTCATCAATATGGGGCAGAAAATATATCTGATGCCCAAGTAATTAATCAAGTCGCTATTTTGAATCGCGATTACAACTTAAAAAATCATGATACTTTAGATATAGTTCCTGAATTTCAAGCTTTGAAAGCAAATGTTTCAATTCAATTCAAACTTGCAACGATAGATCCTTTTGGAAATTGCACAAATGGCATTGAACATATTTACAGTCATGAAACAAATGAAGGTGACGATAATTCCAAATTAAACGGTTGGCACAGAGATAAATACTTAAATATTTGGGTAGTTAATTCAATGCAAAATGGAGTAGCAGGATATGCTTTCTACCCTCTTAGTGTAGAAGGTGGTGGGTTTATAAAGGATGGTGTAATTATTTTGGATAATTTTATTGGTAATATAGGTACAAGCTCTGAGCGTAATTCACGCGCTTTAACTCATGAAATTGGCCATTGGTTAGGTTTACCTCACGTTTGGGGAAATAATAATAATCCTGGAGAACGTTGCGGCGACGATGAAATTGCTGACACACCCGTTACTAAAGGGCATTCAGGTAAATATACACCTTGGACATTAAAGGAATTAAGAACCGCAGATTGTACATTTTCAACTACATCAATATATGATTTTAATAATGTTAAATCAACTTCTGGTAAAATCGATCCTACTGCAGTTCCAAAATCTACTCAACGTATTAATTTTGGAAGTTTTAATGCTGTTGGTGTTTCATCAAATTCAGATAATCCAAGTAGATTTTCATTCACCAATTGGCCTTTAGGTGGTTTGGCTGCAAACAACGATATTGATTATTCTAAACTTTCAGGAAGTATTGATCCTGCAAAATATTACCAAGTAACGATTACGCCAAAAGTTGATAAAATTGTTAATTTGGATAGTATATTTTTTGTTTTTCAACGATCAGCTACCGGACCAAGATCATACGCTGTCCGTTCTAGTATTGATGATTTTGCTGCTAACCTTAAACCCTCTTCAAAAAATTCTAAAATTACAATTAATAATGATAGTTTTTATTCCTTAAAAGACACAACAAATGGTTTAGAAGGTAGTTTTTTAGATTTAGATCCTACTTTGTTCCATAATTTAACATCACCAATAACTTTTAGAGTTTATGCTTGGAATGCAGAAGATTTTTCAGGGTCATTTAGTATTGATGATTTTAAAATTAAAGATGCAGATTCTGTAGTTGAAAATATTCAGAATTATATGGAGTATTCTTACACTTCAAATATGTTTACTTTAAATCAATCAGATGTAATGAGATCTAGTTTATTATCTGCAGTTTCAGGTAGAAGTAATTTAATTACTCCAGCCAATCATACTGTGACTGGAATTGATTTAACTTCTCCTTCGCCATGTGTTCCTGTTGCGGACTTCAAATCTTCGAAACATTCAATCTGTCAAGGCTCTTCAGTTCAATTTATTGACATGTCATGGAGAGCACCTGTAACTTCTAGAACATGGACTTTTGAAGGAGGTACTCCAGCTACATCTTCTGATTCTATTGTTACTGTTACTTATAGCACTTCAGGATATAAAAAAGTATCCCTTATCGTAGGAAATGCATTAGGAGTAAATGAGGTAGTAAGAGAAAAATATATTTATGTTTCAGATCCTTGGGCTGATTATACTGGCCCATCATCAAATAACTTAGATAACGATAAATCTTATTGGTTTTTAACTGAAAATGAAGAAGATAATGAAGCAAAATTTCAAATATCTTATGGTAATGGATATCAAAATACCAATTGTTTTAAATTGAATAATTATAAAGATTTATCAAAAGCTAATCCATTTACAAATGAATCTTTTTATAATAAGCGTTTAGGAGGAAGTAAAGATGCTATTATTACTCCTTCTTTTGATTTATCTCATACTTCAGGTATTAAATTTTCATTCAAATATGCTTATGCAACTAATGGTACGATAGTAAATACTGTTTATGATACTGATGGAAAAACCGTTAAATATGCTGCTGATATTATAGAAGAAGTTAATATTTGGGTATCAAAAGATTGCGGTGCAACTTGGGGAAGTAAAAAAACAATCCCAAAAACAAGTTTGTTAACTGGAGGTTTTGCTGGAAATACTGATTTCAAACCCACAAGTAGTCAATGGAAAACATATGAAATGAATTATAGTGCGTTAAGTTCTGATAAATATACAAGATTCAAAATTGAATTTGTTGCATCTGATGTTGCAAATAATTTATTTGTTGATGATATAAATATTGAAGGTGTTTTAGGTTTAGTACCTAATGAAATTAATGATTTAGATCTTTCAGTTTATCCAAATCCTTTACTAGCTCAGCAATCTTTAAATGTTTCTTATGTAGCTGGAGAAAATCCAGTTGAATTAGTATTAAGAGATATTCAAGGTCAAGTAATTTATTCAGAAAAAATTAATGAAGTAAATACTCAAGTGAATCATACGTTGGAAATAGGAAAACCTCTTTCTTCTTCTTGTTATTTTCTTGAAATAAAAACGGGACAATATTCGAATATCAAAAAAGTAGTTGTTCTATAAGTTTTATAACTAACTTTAAAAAGAGGTTGTATCCTAGATACAACCTCTTTTTTTATTATATATTTTCTAGCGCTCCTAATAATAAACTAAAGTTATTTAAATATTGACGTTATAAAATTACCTCTAATGATTAGTAATTAATTGGTCTAACATATCTTTAAAACATAAAGATTCATAGAAGCATTTAATGCATCTTAAATGAAAGTTTTATTGTTCAATAAACAAAAACATTTAATTCAGCGCGAATAAAATTCTAACCCAATTGATTATTTTTAAGAGAATAACAACTAGAAAGCTTCTAGAATAGAATGGTTATGTATAATGTAAAATTTTATATATATAAATGAATTCATTTAATGGGGAATTCTATCGATAAATTACTTTCTTTCTTAATACAAATAATAAATAGGTCGAATTAATTATTTATCCCTTGTAATGAGCATAGATTGTAATATAGACCTTTTTTATCTAATAATTCTTGGTGAGTTCCCATTTCTATAATTTCACCTTTAGATAACACAATTATTTGATCTGCATTTTTAATCGTACTTAATCTATGAGCAATTACAAGTGAAGTTCTATCTTTCATTAATTTTTCTAAAGCATCTTGAACTAATTTTTCAGATTCCGTATCTAAAGCAGAAGTTGCCTCGTCTAATATCATGATTGAAGGATTTTTTAATACTGCTCTAGCAATACTCATTCTTTGTTTTTGTCCCCCAGATAATTTATTGCCTCTTTCACCGATATTTGTATCATATCCATTTTCAAGATTCATAATAAATTCATGTGCATTTGCAATTTTAGCAGCGGCAATAATTTCTTCATCCGATGCATTTTCAGTCCCAAAAAGTATATTATTTCTTGCAGTATCATTGAATAGTATTGATTCCTGAGAAACAATCCCAATATGACTTCTTAAATCTTTAATAGAAGCATTTTTTATATCAATTGAGTCGTAGAAAATATTTCCTTCAGAAACATCGTAAAAACGTGGTAGTAAATCAGAAATTGTAGATTTACCACTTCCAGATTCCCCAACTAGAGCAAATGTTTTTCCTTTAGGTATCTTGAAATTTATATTTTTTAAAACAAATTCATCCTTGTATTTAAAAGAAACATTTTTAAACGATAAACCATCTTCTAATTCATTTAATGTCATAGGATTTTCAACTTCGAAAATTTTCTCATCACTATTCAAAATTTCATGAATTCTATCCAAAGATACTTTTGCTTTATTGATAAATCCCATAGAATTAGATATACCTTGAATTGGCCTAAGTAATTGAGAGAATACAACAATAAAAGCAATAAATTCAGCACCATTTAACGTTGATTCAGATTTAGTGTCTAATATCATACTACCCCCAAACCATACAATACATACCATTACAAATGCACCTAATGTTTCATTTAGTGGAGATGAAAGGTCTTTTTTTCTAAATGTTTTTGTAATCAGTTGTTGATGTTTTAAATTTATCTTTTTAAAATTATTTAGTACTTGAGGTATAGCGTTAAATGCTTTAATTAGTCGAATTGCACCCAGTCCCTCCTCAATTGCTGAATTCAAGACACCCATTTGATGTTGACCTTCTTTTGCTGTTCGTTTTAAACTTTTACCGATTCTTGAAATTGCTAAAGCTGAAACAGGAAGTAAAATAAATGAAAAAATTGTTAATTGAGGACTCCAATACAAGAGAACACTTATATGAATAATAATTGCAAGTGGTTCACGGTAGATTAGTTCCAAAACACTTACAATTGCGACCTCTATTTCACCAACATCACTATTCATACGAGACATTAAATCGCCTTTTCTTTCATCTGTATAGAAAGACAATGGAAGTTTCAGAGATTTTTCAAATAATTTTTCTCGAATATCTCTTACTACTGACATTCTCATTTGAGATTGATGCCATATTACAGCATATCTAAATATGTTTTTCAGTAAAAACGAAATAAAAACAGTGAAGCATACAAAATACAATGCTTTTTTAGGGTCTTGAGCAGCCATGTTGTTCATGAAATACTCATAATATTTAGAAATAAATTTAAAAAAATTTATAAATCCTCCATTATAGATGGGTTCAATTACATGTTTAATTGCTTTGGTTTTATCAAGAAATATAATTTGAAGAAAAGGAACAAATAGTACAAGTGAAACTAGGTTGAAAATAGTATATAAAAGGTGAAAAATAATGACAAAAATCGAAGTCATTCTATAAGTAAAAGCATATCTATGTATTTCTATTATCTCTCTCATATCACGCAAAGATAGTTTTTTGTTTTCCTTATTTATAACTTGAATATAAAATATATTCAAATAAAATTTGTATAAATATGAAATGAAAATCAAATGTTTCATCATCCGTTGCTAACATTTCTTTACTTTTGTACTATGAGTTCAATAAGACAAAGTAGAATAGAAGGAGTAATTTTGGAAGAACTTTCTGTTTTTTTCCAAAGAAATGCACGTGAAATATGTCTTGGTGCAATGGTAAGTGTTACAGTTGTTCGTGTAACTTCTGATTTATCACTTGCAAGATGCTATGTAAGTATTTTTGCGGGACCAGATAAAAATGAGGTCCTAGAAAGTATAAGAGAGAACGTTAAAAAAATAAGAGGTGAAGTGGGTAAACGCTTAAAAAATATGCGTAAAATACCTGAATTATTATTTTTTATTGATGATTCTTTAGATTACGCTAGTCAGATTGATGTTTTGTTGAAAAAAAGTTAAAAATATCAACGTCTCCTATTTTATAGCGAAAAGATATCTTTCTTCAAAAAAGAAAAAGAATGTTATAAATCTTATAACACGAATTTCTGTTGTTGGTATTTCTGTAACAACAGCTGCATTAGTTATATTACTTTCTGCTTTTAATGGTATTGAATCCATGGTTGAAAAGTTGTACTCTGAATTTGATTCAGATATAGTAATTCAATCGGCTAGAGGAAAAACTTTTAATGAAAATCAAATCGATTTTTCTAAATTAAATAAAGTGAAAGGTGTGAAACAGCTATCAAGAGCTGTTGAAGAAGTTGTCGTTTTGAAAAATGATAAAAAATGGGTTAATTCTAAAATGTTAGGAGTAGAACCTAGTTTTTTAGAAATGTCTAAAATGAAAGATCACATCCTCGAAGGATTTCCAACTTTAAATGAAAATAATTCAGATGTAGCTATTATTGGTGCAACTCTATTGGATGATTTAGGGAGTTATATTTCTAAAAATGGTTATCAGACTCTTTTATTTTACGTTCCAAAAAGAACAGCAAAAGTCAATATTGGTTCTAATCCATTTACCACAAGAAGAGTCGGATTATCAGCTCGTATGAATTATAACCGGGAGGTTAATACTGAATTTATTGTTATTCCAATAGCTCTTGCAAAAGAAATGTTAGAATATGAAAAAGACATTACTTCCATTTTTATTGATGTTGCTGAGGGGTATGAAAATGATTTTGTAAAAGAAGAATTAAAAGTTTTTTTGGGGAATGAATTTATTGTAAAAACAAATTACGAAAAAAACGAGCTAATTTATAAAACAAGTAAAACGGAGAAATTAATAGTTCTAATCATTCTTTTATTTATTTTCATTTTAGCTGCTTTTAATCTTGTTGCTTCATTAACAATGCTTTTTATTGAAAAAATGGAGAATATTAAAACAATGATTAGTCTTGGAGCTAATCGAAAATTAATTTTTAGAATTTTCTTTTTTGAAGGTTTAATGATCTCCTTAAAAGGAATCTTAATAGGTCTTGTTTTAGGGTATTTAATTTGTTTAGTTCAGATTCATGGAAATGTATTACAAATGCCAAATTCTGGAGGCGAATCTTTTCCAATTAAAATTTTAATTTCGGATAGTATACTTATTTTAATTTTGGTAACATCTTTAAGCCTGCTAGCATCTTATTTGCCTGTTAAATATTTAATTAAACGTAATTTTTCAGATCAAAATTTTTAAGAAATTTAAACTAAATTTCTGTGATTAAAAATTGAAATTTAAAATTTTTAAGAATCACTATTTTTTTTGGAGGTATCTAATTAACTAGTTTTAAAAAATAAATGCCTTTTCCATTTCTTACTTAAGAACTTTTAACTTATCTTTGCCCAAAAATTCAGAATTCATTTTTAAAAGACACTGTAATGTCGGAAATTAAAGGTAAAATTTCTCAGGTAATCGGACCTGTTGTCGATGTAAGATTCGAAAAGGATGTGGCTCTACCAAGTATCTTTGATGCTTTAGTAGTGGTTAAAGCGGATGGAGCAAAAGTAGTTCTTGAAGTTCAGTCTCATGTAGGTGAAAACTCTGTACGTACCGTTTCGATGGACTCTACAGATGGTTTTACACGTGGAATGGAAGTTGTCTCAACTGGAAGTGGTATTAAAATGCCAATTGGAGATAAAATCAAAGGACGTTTGTTTAATGTGATCGGTGAGGCAATCGATGGTATCAATGAAGTTGATAATTCTGATGGTCTTTCAATTCACCGTGAATCTCCGAAATTTGAAGAATTAACAACTGCTACTGAAGTGTTATTCACTGGGATTAAAGTTATCGATTTAATTGAACCTTATGCTAAAGGGGGTAAAATTGGTTTGTTCGGTGGTGCTGGAGTTGGTAAAACAGTATTAATTCAAGAATTAATCAACAATATAGCGAAAGCATATTCTGGTTTATCCGTATTTGCTGGAGTTGGTGAGCGTACACGTGAAGGAAATGACTTACTTCGTGAGATGTTAGAGTCAGGTATTATCACGTATGGTTCTGAATTCATGCATAGTATGGAAGAAGGAGGATGGGATCTTTCAAAAATAGATGTTAACGAGTTAACAAATTCGAAAGCAACTTTCGTTTTTGGTCAAATGAATGAGCCTCCTGGAGCACGTGCACGTGTAGCATTGTCTGGTTTAACGATGGCGGAATACTACCGTGATGGTGAGGGTGATGGAAAAGGTGCTGACATTCTTTTTTTCGTTGATAATATTTTCCGTTTTACTCAAGCTGGTTCTGAAGTTTCTGCATTATTAGGACGTATGCCTTCAGCAGTAGGTTACCAACCAACATTAGCTTCAGAAATGGGGGCTATGCAAGAGCGTATTGCATCTACTAAAAAAGGATCTATTACTTCAGTGCAAGCGGTTTATGTACCTGCTGACGATTTAACAGATCCAGCGCCAGCAAATACTTTTGCGCATTTAGATGCAACAACTGTATTATCTCGTAAGATTGCTGAATTAGGAATATATCCTGCAGTTGATCCATTGGATTCAACTTCAAGAATTCTTACACCTGAAATTGTTGGTGAAGAGCATTATAACACTGCACAAAGAGTTAAATTTACTCTTCAACGATACAAAGAATTGCAAGATATTATTGCTATTCTAGGTATGGATGAGTTGTCTGAAGAAGATAAAATGATCGTACATAGAGCGAGACGTGTACAACGTTTCTTATCTCAACCTTTCCATGTTGCTGAACAATTTACAGGTCTTAAAGGAGTATTAGTTGATATTAAAGATACAATTAAAGCTTTTAACATGATTTTAGATGGTAAAATGGATAAATATCCTGAAGCTGCATTTAATTTAAAAGGTGGTCTTGATGAAGTTGTTGAGGCTGGAGAAAAAATGTTAGAAGACGCTAATGCTTAATAAATTAAACAGATTGAAAAAATTATCTAAAATCAGTTGGTAATTTATCAGTCTATTAAAGTTGAAGAATAATGCATTTGGAAATAATTACACCAGAAACTAAAATCTTTGCAGGAGAAGTTGAAGCGGTTCAATTACCTGGTTTAGATGGTTTATTTCAAGTATTGAAAGGACATGCTCCAATCATTTCTGCGCTTGGAAAAGGTAAAGTGAAAGTAGATCTTTCAAGCCCTTTTGAACGTAATGAGAAATCAAGTGAAATGATTCAGGGAGATCAAAAAGATTCTAAAGTAATACATATTAGTATTAACGGAGGAGTCTTGGAGATGCAAAATGATAAAATTGTTCTGTTAGCAGAATAAAAATTTTAACAAAATTCAAGAGGGATCTGGTTTTCCATTTCCCTCTTTTTTGTTAAGGTATGTTAAGCTAAAATTATAACACCTTTTAATACTAATCTTTCATTATTTTCGTTTTTAATTCTAAAGTGATAAATGGATTTTTTACAAAAAATAGATTTTTCTAATATTCCTCAACATATTGCCGTTATAATGGATGGTAATGGTAGGTGGGCACAACAACAGGGACATGAACGTTTATACGGTCATAATTATGGAGTAGAATCAGTTAGGGAAGTTTTGAAAGGCGCCAAAGAATTAAAAGTTAAATACCTAACTTTATATGCTTTTTCTACTGAAAATTGGAGTCGTCCAAAAGAAGAAGTGGACGGTTTAATGGATTTAATGGTTCGTACAATTGCTAATGAAGTTGATGAATTAAATGAAAAAGGGATTCGATTAATGACAATTGGTGACACAGAAGGATTACCTGAAGGTTGTAGAAATGAATTAAAAAATGCAATAGCTAAAACTGCTCATAATACAGAAACAAGTCTAATTTTAGCTTTGAATTATAGTGCAAGATGGGAAATTTTGAATGCTACGAAAATAATTGCAGAAAAAGTTAAAAATGGAGAAATAGATGAATCATCAATTGATGATTCTTTGTTTAATAAATCTCTCACAACAAATGGTATTCCAGATCCTGAATTATTAATTCGTACAAGTGGAGAGCATAGAGTTAGTAATTTTTTATTATGGCAAATAGCTTACTCTGAATTTTATTTTACGGATGTCCTTTGGCCTGATTTTAAAAAAGAAGATTTATTTAAAGCTGTTTTAAATTATCAATCACGCGAACGTCGTTTTGGATTGATTTCAGATCAAATTTCAAAAGATGTATGACCATAAATAAACTAAAATTTATACTATATTTTTTATTATTAACCTTTTCAGTTAATTCACAAATTGAAAATTCACCTTTAACAATAGGTAGTGGTATAGATTTTAATGCCCCTCAAAAATTTGAAATTGGAGGTATCCGTATAGAAGGAGCTGATAATTTTGATCACAATGCTATAAAACTTATTGCAGGTTTAAAACAAGGACAAACAATTTCTATTCCTGGCGAACAAATATCTAAGGCAATTAGAAATTTATGGAAAGAAGAATTATTTTCAGGAGTTGATCTATCAATTGAGAAAGAAATTGCAGGAGTCGTTTATCTTGTCATTAAAATTACGCCTCGACCAAAATTATCACGTTTTAAATTCAAAGGTATTAACAAACGAGAAGCAGATAAAATTAGAGAAGAGATTACCTTATTTTCAGGAAAAACAATTACTGAAAATTTAGTATACTCAACAAACAATAAAATCAAAAGCTATTTTAGAGAAAAGGGATATTATTCTGTTGATGTAAAAATTAATAGAATCACTGATACTTTGATTAATAATTCTGAAATATTTTTAATAGATATTGTTAAAAATGAGAAAGTTAAAATAGGTAAATTAAATATTGAAGGTAATTTATCAATTCCAGATTGGAAATTAAAAATGGCTCTAAAAGATACTAAGCAAAAAGCTTTTTGGAGATTTTGGAAACGTTCAAAATTTTCATCTGTAGCATATGATAGGGATAAGTTATCATTATTAAATAAGTTTAATTCAATAGGATTAAGAGATGCAGCTATTATTTTTGATTCTGTTTATTTGAAAGATCAAAAAAATTTAATTGTAACAATAAAAATTGACGAAGGTCAAAAATATTATTTTGGAGATGTAGAATGGATTGGCAATACCAAATTTCGATCTAGTTATTTAGATACAGTTTTAGGAATTAAAAATGGTGACATGTATGACAAGGTTTTACTTGATCAACGTTTAAATATGAGCCAAGATGGACGTGATATTTCGTCTTTATACATGGATAGAGGATATTTATTTTTTCAAATTACACCCATTGAAACGAACGTAACTAATAACCATATAAATTTTCAAATGCGTTTAATCGAAGGTAAAGAAGCAAGGGTTAAACGAATTATTATTAAAGGTAATACAAAAACTAACGATTACGTAATTAGGAGGGAGATTAGAACAAAACCTGGTGATTTATTTAATAGAAATGATATTATTAGAACACAGCGTGAGTTAGCTCAATTAGGCTATTTTAACGAACAAGGATTTCAAATAAATCCAATACCAAATCCTGCTGACGGAACAGTTGATATTGAATATACTGTAGAAGAAAAGTCGTCTGATCAAATTGAATTGTCTGGAGGATACGGTGGGAGAAATGGTGCTAGTAGTAGTAGTTCTTTTGGAAATTCAAATGGCCTAGGTAATTATGGAAGTGGTGGATTAATAGGTACATTGGGACTTACATTTAATAATTTTTCGACCAAAAATTTCTTTAAGAAAGAGTCGTGGTCACCATTACCAGGTGGTGATGGACAAAGACTTTCAATTCGTGCTCAATCCAATGGTAAAGTATATCAAAGTTATAATTTTTCATTTACCGAGCCTTGGTTGGGAGGTAAAAAACCGAATTCTTTAACTTATTGGTTAAACCATACTGAATTAAATTATAGTGGTGTTGCTAAATCAAATTCTAATTACAGTGGATTAGGTATCACTGGAGTAGGAGTGGGCTTGGGGAGAAGAAAAAAATTCCCAGATGATTATTTTAGTGCATATTATGAATTATCTTATCAATATTATGATCTTCAATCATATAATTTATGGGCATCATCAAATTTTAAAACTGGTTATGCTAATGATGTTAGTTTAAAATATGTCTTACAAAGAAATTCAATTAGTGCCCCAATATATCCTCAAGGAGGTTCGAATATTACATTTACGGCTAAAACAAGTGCGCCCTATTCTTTGTTTGAAGGAATATCTGATTATTCATCACAAACACCCCAAGAACGTTATAAATATTTAGAATATTATAAAATTAAGTTCACAGGAGAATGGTTTTTACCCCTTACTACTGATAAAAAATTAGTATTGAGAACTAGGTATGGATTTGCATTTTTGGGCGCATACACTAAATCAAAAGGATTAATTCCTAGTGAACGTTTTGTAATGGGAGGTAGCGGTCTTTCAGGTATGCAACAAATGGGAGGACGTGAAATTATAGCATTACGTGGCTATGAAGACAACGCATTATCCTCAGCTTCAGGAGACCCATTAATTGCTAAATATGTAATGGAAATGCGTTACCCAATTTCATTAAATCCTCAAGCTACATTTTATGTATTAGCATTTGGTGAAGCTGGAAATACATTTCCAACTTTAGAAAAATTCAATCCATTGAATGTGAAGCGATCAGCAGGTGTAGGAATTCGAGTTTTCTTACCAATGTTTGGAATGCTTGGTTTGGATTATGGATGGGGCTTTGATAAATTAGATTCTTGGTCATCAGGTTATAGTGGAGCAACAAATTTAGATGTTAATAGGAAAGGGTATCATTCCAAACTTAGTTTTTCGATTGGTATGAATTTAGGGGATTTATAAAAGGTATGGATTTAATTAAAATCAAATTTATTTGTTTTACAATATTTTAGTTAATTTCAACGTTAGAATTAATAAAATTTAAATGAAAATAATTCTTTTTTGTTTGTTATTATTATTTGGTACTCCTTTTGTTTTTGGTCAAAAGTATGCTTATATTGACTCTGATTATATTTTAGGAAATGTTCCAGAATATAAAGAAGCTAAAGATAAACTTGATAAACTTGCGGATCGTTGGACAAAAGAGATTGAAGATCGATATTCGGTTTTAAAAGTTAAAAAAGACAATTTTGCAAGAGAAGAAGTACTTTTACCTACTGAAGAAAAACAAAAAAGAAAAGATGAAATAAATAAAATCGAAACAGAAGCAATGGAAGTTCAGAAAATGCGTTTTGGTGTTAAAGGTGACTATTTTCAAAAAAGACAAGAACTAGTAAAACCTATTCAAGATAAAGTTTTTGATGCAATGCAAGTAGTTGCTTCTAAAAAAGCTTATACTTTCGTTTTTGATAAGGCTAATCAGAGTAATTTGGTTTATGCTGATCCTAAGTTAGATATAAGTGATATTGTTTTAAAGGAAATGGGAATAACAATTAAATAAGTATAAAAATTAGTAATCAATTATCAACAAAGAAAGAATGAAAAAATTAGTATTAGCAACAGCAATTATGTTTTGTGTTGGAACGGTAATGGCACAACAAAAAATCGCACACGTAAATTCTCAAAAATTATTAGATACATTACCTTCAAGAAAGGCTGCAATAGAGCAATTGAAAGATTTTGAAGCAAATGGTGTTCAAGAATTAAAAGAAATGGAGGCTGATTTCAATAAACAAGTTGCGATTTATGAAAAAGCGAGACCCACAATGTCTCCAGTTATCATTAAAATCGAAGAAGAGAAATTAATGAAAAAGCAACAAACACTAGAAGAAAGACAACAATCTTTAAATGCTGAGATGCAAGCAGTGAGTCAAGAAATGAATAAACCAATTTTGGAAAGAGTTCAGAAAGCTGTTGAAATTGTTTCAGATAGAAAAAAATTAAGTTATGTTATAGATGAGTCTGTTACATTATATTTTAAAGGAGGTATGGATATTACTGCTGAAGTTCTAACTGAATTATTAAGAATGGATGCTGAAGCAACAAAGAAATAACAAGTTATACCATAAAAGAAAAGGGCTAATTCAATTTTGAATTAGCCCTTTTCTTTTGCATTTAGTTAACTTTAATAATTAAATCTGAAATATTTTTTCGAACTTTAGGTCCTTTTGAAAGTTGATCTGTGGTTTCATCTCTATATCCTAAAGCCAACAACACTAGACTTTTTAATCCTTTTTGATCAAGTTGTAGTATTCTATCAAATTCTAAAGAATTAAAACCTTCCATTGGTGTGGAATCAACTTGTTCCTCAGCTGAAGCTATTAAACCAGTTCCAAGTGCTATATAAGCTTGTTTTGAAGCCCAAATAAAATTAGTCTCATCACCTCTTGGAATGATATTTCTTACGATCATATTTTTTAAACCACTAAATTTTTCAGGAGCAATATTTTTAACTCTAGATTGTAATTGAATAAATTCTTCGGCATGTTCTTTAGATAAATTGGAATATGCAGCGAAAACTAATAAATGAGAACATTCTACAATTTGCGGTTGATTATTTGCTGCAGGTAAAAGTTCTTGCTTTAAATCTTTATTCTTTATAACAAGAATTTTATAAGGTTGTAATCCCAATGAAGAAGCTGAAAGGTTAATTGCATTTAATATTCGATCTACTTTTTCTTGTGGAATTTTATCCCCCGTCATCCTTTTAGTAGCATATCGCTATTTTAATGTGTCTATTATAGCCATTTTTAATATTGTATAATATTTTTATTCCCCACAACAATTCGACTTGATCCTTGATCCTTAATTTGGTATGTTTTGGTATAAAAAAAGGGAAGCTATTGCTTCCCTACTGTGGTGCCTCCAGGAATCGAACCAGGGACACATAGATTTTCAGTCTATTGCTCTACCGACTGAGCTAAGGCACCATCCTTATGGTGGGGACAAAGTTAGTAACATAATTTGTTTAACAATACAATTATTTAGTTTTTTTTATAATTTCTTATGTTATCTTTGTTATATGAATCAAAATCAGACAGTTTTTGTTTTAGATCTTGGCAATACTATAATTAAAGTAGGAGTGTTTTTTAATGGAATTTTAGAAAAAGTTGAAAGAATTCCCTATGATCAAATAGAAAAAGCGAAAGATATTTTAAACGCTAATGAATTTACGCCTGTTTTTATTTCTTCAGTTGTATCAGATGAACTTACTAAAAAGGTATGTAGAATCTTTTCAAATGCTATTTTGTTTAGAAGAGATTTAAAACTTCCAATTTCAATAGAATATGATTCAATTCAAACATTAGGTTTAGACAGAATTTGTAATGTAGTAGGAACATTTATGACTTCAAATGGTAAAAAATCGGTTTCGATTGACATTGGTACTTGTATAAAATTTGATTATATAGATGAGAAGGGTATTTATTGGGGTGGATCAATTTCTCCCGGAGTTGACTTGCGTTATAAATCTATGAATGATTATACTGGAAATTTACCGCTCGTAAAAGATAAAGATAATTCCAAATTAGTTGGTAATTCCACAATTAATTCAATTAAATCTGGGGTAATGAATGGAATTCAAGCTGAATTAAATCAATTTATGAAAATGTATAATGAAGATTATCAGGACTTAATGTTTTTTGTTACTGGTGGTGACGCTGTTTATTTTGATTTTCCTTTAAAAAACAACACCTTTGTAGATGAAAATTTGACACTTAAGGGGTTATATGAAATATACAAGTTCAATGCAGAATAAATTTTTACGCTTTTCGATTTTAAGTATTTCTTTGGGTGTATTTATATCTTTAAAAAGTTTTTCAATTAGTCAAAATACTTCTACTTCCCCTTATAGCTCTTATGGGTTTGGAGAAAGAGATGGATTAGATCATGCAATTTTTGCTGGATTAGGTAATACAACAATTACTTATTTTGATTCGACAACACTTAATTTTTTTAATCCAGCTTCTTATAACACAATTGCAAAAGGTCAACCTATTTTTTCAACAGGAATATCATCTCGATTATCCTTATATAAAGAAGGAAATAATACTAATTTTTCAAAAGCAATTTTATTAAATCATTTTTCAATGGGTTTATCTTTTGCTAAACATTTTGGTTTAGCATTTGGATTGAAGCCATTTTCAAGAAGAGGTTATGAATTTTTCACCAAAGAATTATTAGTAACAGATTCCGTTCAACATACTTATTTAGGTTCAGGAAGTACAAACGAAGCTTTTTTAGGTGTTTCGTCTAATCTTTTTAAGTTTAAAAATTCTCAATTGGCTATTGGTGGGAATGTAGGTTATGTTTTTGGTACATTAATAAATGAAAGAAGAAGTAATTTAATAGGTTCTACTGCTGGTGGTATTGATCAAAAAACTTTAAAAATAAATGCATTTCACTATGAATTAGGAATGTATTATAAGCAAGCATTAAACAAAAGAAATTCATTTACAATTTCAGCAGTAGTAGAACCAAGCCAAGTATTTAATTCTTACCAACAAATAAATTTATTTAGTTCTAAATTTATTGATAATTCATTGTATTATAATAAATTAGATTCTACTGATTTTGTAAAAGGATCTATTAAAATAGCACCATCGTCTACAATTGGTATAAATTATGCTTTTAAATTTAAGGACATAAAGAAAGAAACTCAAATTAGAAATTCTGAAATTAGTTTTCATTCATCTTTTAACAAAACGAATTGGAGTTCTTATAGATCTAATTTTGCTAATGTTGAGTCAAATCTAAATTATAAAAATACCGATAAATTAACCTTTGGTATTCAATATATTCCAGAAGTATCTTTTTTAGGACAAGCAGGCATCTCTAATTTTTTTGAAACCATTCGTTATAGAGCTGGATATTACCAATATTCGTTACCAATAGTTGTTAATGGATTAACTTTAACTGATATTGGTGCTTCATTAGGTTTTGGAATACCTATTCGTATTCAAAAATCCCTTTCTTCGGTTAATTTAGGATTTACCTACGGCAAAAGAAGTAATGGTGTTAAAACAGATCTTAATGAGCAATATTACGGAATTAACTTAAGTGTTGTTTTTGCTCCAGCTAATTTTGAACGTTGGTTTGTAAAAAGAAAATTAGATTAATTGAAAAATTAAGATGCCATTTTCATTTAAAAATAGATTTAATTTCATTGTTTACTTCATTTTATGTAGTATTCTGTTTTCGTGTGTAAATGATTTGGACGAGATTAAAAAGGTTACTTTCAAATCGGGGGCACCAGATGATGTTACCGAAAATTTAGAAATTATTCAGACAGATTCTGGCTATGCTAAATTTCAATTATATGCTAAAATTGCTGAAACATTTACAAAACCAGAAGCTGTAACTAAATTTAAAGATGGATTAAAAGTTAATTTTTTTTCTGAATCAGGCGAAGTTGTTTCAACATTAACAGCGCTTTATGGTGAAATGAATATATCAAAAGGAACATTTTTTGTCAAAGATTCTGTGCAACTTTATAATATTGCCAAAAAACAACGATTGGAAACAGAAGAATTAATATGGACCAAAGCCGATAGCTCTATTTATACAAATAAAGCTGTGATTGTTAGAAATCCTCAAGGTGTATTATTTGGAGATGGAATTAGATCGAAACAAGATTTTTCAACTTATGTTTTTTTACGACCAAAAGGTAAAATGGATTTTGATAAAAAATAAAATTATTTAATTTAAAATAATAGTAATATGAATAAATACAATCAATTAATGCTTAAGTTTTGGTTAGTCGTATCAATAATTTTACCGCTAGTTATAACTTATTTTGTAATTACAGATGGTTTAAAAAAGTGGGGTCAATATTATGTTTTGGCTATTTTTACATTTTTAATGTATATCGTAAGACGATGGATGATGAAGAGGATGCAAAAGCATTTAGAATTTTTGGATGATCAGTCTAAATAAAAAAGGTTGCTCAATTTTGAGCAACCTTTTTTAAAATCTTATAATTTAGTTTTCTTCTTCCTCTTCAAATACTCTTTTCGGACGTAATTTAGCAAATACTCCTAAGGTAATCCACATAGGAACTACAAAACCTAATAAGAAAAACAATAGCCAAAAAGCCATACCACCTATTAAAAGAAACATTACAATTCCGAAAATACTCATCTTTTATATTTTTTGTTTATCACTATCATTGTAGCAAATATAGTAAATATTTTAATTAACAAGAACCTGACTAGTTTAATTTTATTAAAATTGAATGACTTTTTCCAATTCTACTAATTTCATGAAAAAGTAACACCATTTTTTTTATTAGTATTTATCAAAGAAATGTTTTTCAACATCAAATGAAGATTTTACACCAACTTCATAGTATTCATTTTCCAACCACCTTTCTGCATATAATCTACCTTGATTTTTTAACTCAAGAAGAAATTCCCATGAGGTATTCATTTTACTTGAATAATTTAAATGACCTATAGATTCATGAGCTGAAATAGAATGTACAAAAATTTCTCGTTGTATTTTTTGGTCATCTAGTTTAACTCCTTTTCTAACTAATTCATTTCTATAATGAATCAAATGCATTTCATTTATTAAACTACTGTTAAAACATATTTCATTTATTCTATCAGAAATATCTTTCGCAGATTTTGGTAATTCCTCAATATTAATAGAATTGATTTTAATCAATAATAAATCGGATACATTTGTATTTTCAATTAAAGGATGCAAAGGTGGATTCCCCATATAACCGCCATCCCAATAAAACTCTCCATCAATTTCAACTGCTTGAAAAAGTTGGGGTAAGCACGCAGACGCTAGAACTGCGTCAACTGTTATTTCTTGATTTGAAAATATTTTTGCTCTATTTGTTTTTACATTCGTTGCACAAACAAAAAGTTTTTTCTGATTGTATTTTTTTAATTCTTCAAAATCCACAAGATTATTTAATATTTCTTTTAATGGATTGGTATTTGAAGGATTAAATTGGTAAGGGGAAAACATTTGGGACATAGAATTAAAAAACATATATCCCATACTATTATACAGATCTCCTTTTGAAAAATATTTATCCATTACCGAAGGTTTGAAAAATAAACT
Source organism: Flavobacteriales bacterium (assembly GCA_947380375.1). GTDB lineage: Bacteria > Bacteroidota > Bacteroidia > Flavobacteriales_D > Crocinitomicaceae > CAIUKX01. The sequence goes on along the minus strand of CANCQX010000046.1, from coordinate 3,332 downwards.
ACCAGTTTCTGAAATATTTAACCATAAAATCTCTAATAATTCTTTTGCTTTTTCTTTTCCTCCAATGTGAAGTCCGTATGCTGTTACAACTGCATTTATTGCTCCTGCGCTTGTTCCGCAAATACCATCAGCTATTAATTCATCTACTTCAAGAAGTCTATCTAAAACTCCCCAAGTGAATGCTCCATGAGCACCACCACCTTGCAAAGCTAAACCAACGTGTTTTATTTCTTTATTCATAAATTAATTAGCTTATTGTGCTGTCCAACCACCATCTACAGGCATTGCGGTTCCTGTTATTAAATTTGCATCTTTGGAAGCTAAAAAAACTGCTAATTTACCAAGTGATTCAACAGTTACAAATTCTTTAACAGCATGCTTTTGAAGCATTATTTTTGATATTACTTCATCTTCAGATATTCCGTGTGCCTTTGCTTGTTCAACAATTTGTTTCTCAACCAAAGGAGTTTTAACATAGCCTGGACAAATTGAATTTGCAGTAATTCCAAACGGTGCACCTTCTAAAGAAAGAACTTTGGTTAATCCAATAACCCCATGTTTTGCTGCAACATATGCGGCTTTATATTCCGAAGCTACCAATCCATGAGCTGATGCAATATTTATAATTCTTCCAAATTTCCGTTCTTTCATACCTTTCCAAACAAATTTAGAGGTGTAAAAAACAGCATTAAGATTCAATTGAATAATCGAATTCCATTTTTCAATTGGGAAATCTTCAATAGGCGAAACAAATTGAATACCAGCATTATTAACTAAAATATCTAAACTTCCAAAATCTTTTTCAATATTGGAAATCATATCTTCTATTTGTTTAACATCTGAAAGATCAGCACCATAAAAACGAGTTTTAACATTAAATTCTTTGCCTACTTTTTCAGTAATTTCTTCAGCATTTGCTTCTAATCCATTAAAGGCAATTGAGTATCCTGCTTTTGCAAATTCTATTGCAATACCTAATCCAATTCCGCTAGTGCTACCTGTAATTAAAGCTGTTTTCATTTTGATCTTTTTGTAATTTAAGATTTAATAAAATCAAGTATGCAGTTTGATACTTTATCAACCTCTTCGATATTTAAAGTGTGACCTGCATTTTCAATTATCGTAAACTTACTATTTTTTATTTGATTAGCAACTTCTTGACCTAAATATACGGGGAATAAACCATCTAATCTTCCATGAATAACCAATGTTTTACATTGAACTTTAGACAGTTCTTGCCTAAAATCTTTTCTTTCTGCTGTTGCTTGCATCAATTTAGATAAGGATTTTGCATCGACAACGTCTTTTTTTGTAGATTTAAAAAAGTCAATTGGAATCAAAGGTTTTTCAAAATAGACATCGCTCAAAACATAGGGCAGCATTACATCTAGCATTAATGAATAACCTCCAAATTTTAAAGCATTCATCCATGATAATTCAATTGCTTCGTAGTAGGGTGTTTTATGAGCAAATGTTGAAATAAGTATCATTTTTTTCAGTTTTTCAGGATATAAAACTGCGAAATGTTGAGCTACCAAACTTCCATACGATAAACCTACAATAATGGGATTATCGACACTTAAGTTTTCCATAATAGACAATACATCAGTTGAATGCATATTAAAATCCCTCACTTCACCTTCATTATCAGATTGCCCTTGAAAAATAAAATCAATTAATAAAATTTTACATTCTTTTTCAAAGTAGGGTGTTACAAGTCCCCATGCTAAAGTAGTCTGTGAAAGACCATTTAAAAAAATTATAGTTTGAGTTGAAGATAGGTTTCCTTTTAATTCAAAATATATGTTCTTATTATCTTTTGTTTTACAATACATTATTTGATTTGTTCTAAATTCATAATTGTTGCTTCACCAGTTAAAACAGATTTTCCTTCATTGTTTTGAATTGTAGTTGAAATGATAGCTTTATTTTTTTCAACAATGATTTCTTTTACTTCAAAAACTGCTTCATATTCTTGATCGACAAACATTGGACGAAGAAAGTTTAGGGTTTGATTTAAATAAATTGTTCCTTCTCCGGGGAAAATAGTTCCAAAAACTTTAGAAAGTATTGAAGCTCCCAACATCCCATGTGCAATTGGTCTTTTGAAAATAGTTTTCTCTGCATATTCCTTATCAAGATGAACAGGATTGTTGTCACCCGTAACTTCTGCAAAAGCATTTACTTGTTCTTGGGTATATGAAAACTTATAAATGTATTTTTCTCCTAACTGTAACATTTTATTGATTTTGATATTTTTTATAAAATTGCTAAAAAATATATAAGTATTGACTAAAATCATTTTATATTTTAAAATTTATTTAAAATATTTGCCAAATAATTTTTAGACTTATCCAAATTACATTCAAAATTATGGTTTTTGGAGTTGGTTTTGAAAATCTAATTTTTACTAGTTAGGTGTGGTTTTATCATCATGTTTTTTTTAAAATAATTTTTTATTAAATTAAAATTATGATTTTAATAATGTTTTTTGTAAATTGACTTAATCATGATTGTATATTTAATTTTCACACTTTTTATATTTTAAAGATGGGAACGAAAGATAATAAAAAAGTTATTCTTGTGACTGGAGGATCAAGAGGAATAGGTTCGGCTATCTCAATGGAGATGGGAACAATTGAAAATATCATTGTTGTAAATTACAATCACAATAAAGATCATGCTGATAAAGTAGTCTATGATATTAAAAGTAATGGCGGTCAAGCTTTGGCAATTCAAGCTAATATATCACTACTAGATGATTGTAAAAGATTATTTGAAGAAATTCATGAAAAGTTAGGGAATGTTGATGTATTAATTAACAACGCAGGTATTACAAGAGATAAATCCTTTAAAAAAATGGAATTAGAAGAGTGGAATACTGTAATAGATACTAATTTAAGTAGTGCTTATAATACTACTAAATTAGCTTTACCTTCGATGTTAGAAAATAAATTTGGAAGAATTATAAATATAAGCTCCGTAATAGGTCAATCAGGAGGTTTTGGTCAAACTAATTATGCTGCTGCAAAAGCGGGTTTAATAGGTTTTTCAAAATCTTTAGCATTAGAAACAGCAAAATACGGTGTTACTGTAAATACAATTTGTCCTGGGTTTATTGGAACAGATATGGTAAATGCAATGCCAAGCGAAGTGTTAAATAATATAATTTCAAAAATCCCTGTTAATCGTCTTGGTATTCCATCTGAGATTGCAAAAGGTGTTCGTTATTTATCTGAATCAGCATACATTACAGGTCAAAGCTTGAATATAAACGGCGGTTTGTATATGATTTAATTAAATAATTGAAAAAAAACACAAAATTAATAGTT